>CAINWZ010000056.1 GCA_903854725.1 uncultured Bacteroidota bacterium | reverse complement strand
AGTTCCTTTGTGTTCAAAAAAGTCATAATAATCTCCTCCTACTTCGGTAGAAGATCTAATAAAACTAGCAATATCTAAATCAGTTCTTTGTGGCGTCTTCTTAGGTAACATGCTCAATTGTAAATCTCTTGCAGCTTGTAGCTCTTTATTCTTGCGCTCCTCCTCTCTTTTACGCGCACGTTCCTTTTGCTTTTGTTTATTATAAATAGTAAAACTAGAAAAACCAATAATAAAGAATAAGGTAAAGCCAATAATTAATCTGTTTTTTTGTTTCTCTTGATTTTCTTTTTCCTGCTCTCTAATAGACTCATTGAGTGTAATATTGTCAATATCATTTACTTTATTTTTTGAAGCTAATGTATCTTTCAAAGCAGATGAAATTTGTAAATATTTGAAGGAGCTATCAATTTTATTTTGTTCATTATAAATGGTAAATAATAATTGGCTGGAATTTAAAATTCCATCATTATAAAAAATCTTACTGCCTAAATTATAGCTAAGCTTAGAATAATAAATTGCACTGTCTATATTTTTGAGTCCATAATGTGCTTTAGCTGCACAGATATATACTTGGGCAATATCTTTTTCAAACCCATTAGCCATAATATATTTTAAGCCGCTATATATGTAGCTCAATGATTTTTGATACTCATTTTTTTGTAAATGCGCTTGTGCTAAAATAAAATAGGGGAAACCCCATTTATTTTTTTCTGGCAAGGTTTGGTTAAATTCCAAAGCTAAAAGACTATATTTTATAGCTGAGTCTTGTTCGTTGATATTATTAAAAGTTTGGCCAACCATTCCCACAAAACTTATCATATTGCCACTTTTATAACTTTCTGCAACTACAGTGGGGGTAATTTTTTCAAGTATTTTTTTAGTTTTGGTGCTACTTCCCATATGGGAATAATTAATCATAATATTAAAATCTGGGTACACTTGCTTTACTTTTAGTTTTTCATATTCTTGCTTAGTTAAAGTATTATAATATAAGGCAATTGACTGATTACTTTTCATCATACCGTAGGCATTAGCTAGGTCTCCGTGAATTTCTGGTAAAATTTCTTGAAAATTTGAAGATTGTGCAATTTGTTCTGCTATTTTAAAATAATAAATAGCGCTATCTGAATTAGAAAAAAAGAAGAGGTTAGCTAATTTATAAATAAAGTAGGACTTATCTTTAGAATCAGGCATAGCTAAAATATAATTTACACTATCTTTAATTCTTTTATTATTTTCTTGATTAAATCTATCAAAATTAAAATCATACTTTTTTTCTTGCGAAAAAGTATTTTGACTCGCTAATACAATTAGAACCAAAATCAATACATATTTTTTCATAAGAATTTTTTTAAAATTTATTTCTTTTTAGTCACTACCAATGTAATATCATCCGGATTGCGTTTGCCTTGCATCCACTCATCCACCGATTTTATTAATACATCAATAATTTCTTGTGCAGATAAATGACAGCTTGATTGGATTAAGCTTCTTAGTCTTTCATAATCATACATTTCACCAAGTAAATTGGGTGCTTCTGGTAAACCGTCTGATAATTGAACTAGTACATCGCCCGCTTCAAATTTTCTGTTTTCTAAAACAAATTCCTCATCTCTTAAGCCGCCTAATGGCAAGCCATTGTTCATGAACTCTTCTACTTGCTTGGTGGCAGACTTGTATAAATAGATCGGTGGCATGGCCGCAGAACTTAAGTATACTTCGTCGTTGGTGATTTCTGCAATGTT
>CAINWZ010000055.1 GCA_903854725.1 uncultured Bacteroidota bacterium | reverse complement strand
TGACTTTTTTGAACACAAAGGAACTGCACTTTATTCTATATGTGGGGATGCCACAGGTCATGGAGTGGCTTCTGGTATGATGGTTTCGGTTACCAAAGCGGGTTTAAATGGAATAGATGCCTTACCGGCTAATACCATCTTGCATAAATTAAACAATGTAGTTAAGAATATAGATTTAGGTACCTTAAGAATGAGCTTAAATATTGTTCAAATTAAGTCTACTGAATTTGAATTGAGCTCTGCGGCCATGCCTCCAGTATACCATTATGTGGCAGCCACTAATAAGGTGGAAGAAATACTCATACAAGGTCTTCCTTTGGGTGGCTTAAGAGAAGAGCATTTTGATAGCATTACAAGAAACTTTAACAAAGGAGATATTATTATACAATTGTCAGATGGCCTTCCTGAAGCGCCTAATTTAACGGGGGAGATGTATGACTATGAGAGATTGAGAATGCTTATAGAAAGTAATGGTACTGAAACCGCTGAAGGACTGATTAAAGTATTGATGGCTTCTGTTGATGAATGGTTACAAGGTCAGCATAATCCTGATGATATTACCTTGGTGGTGATTAAGAAGAAGTAATTTATATCATTTTTATATTCATTCTATGATGAAAAATTTAAGTAAGATAATAGCGATTGCTTTTTGTATACTGCTAGTAAATCAAACAGCTTCTGCTCAAGATAAATTTAATTTAGCCGACTCCTTAAAAAAAATAGAACAGTCTACTAATGATGAAGAAAAAATAATAATCAACTTTCATTTAGAAGAACATTATTTATTTTCTAAATCGGCAGATTCTGCGTTAATCTATTTAAATAATATAATAAAAATTGCCAAAGATACGAAACTTGAAAAATATTTACCAGCAGCTTATACCTGGACTGCATTAGATTATATATGGAACTTAGGTAATTACCCATTGGGCTTAGCTTATGCATTTGAAGCTTTAAAAAGCAAACAAAAAAATATTAAAGAGGGCTATGTAATAAGTGACGCAAATTTAGATACGGATATGAATCAATCATATTTTACCATTGCTGCAGCGTATGCTAATTTGGGCAATAAGGATAAGTCGGTTGAGTTTATTAATAAAATGGACCCCAAATTAACTGATACATTTTATATAGAAGGGCGCGGTTTGTCATCAATGGGTGATTTTAACAGCAAGAAGGCGATTGCGCAGTTATATCGAGATCTTAAAGATTACGATAAGTCTGGATTGTATGTAAGGAAAGCTTTTGAATTTAATAAAAAATCTCGTTTAGATAATTATATATATGTAATCACGGGTGATTTATTAATGCAGAAAAAGAGGTACAAAGAGGCTATTGAGAATTTCCAAATAATTCTTACAAATAGTCCTTATGATAAAGATATCATGGAATCTGCTAGTCATATTGCTGAATGCTATATGATTTTAGATGAAAAAGATTCTGTTATAAAATATAGTAATAAGGTAATTGATATGTCCAAGACCTATCGTTATACAGCTGGAATTTTATCAGCCAATAAATTACTTTTTGCAGTTTATAAAAAATTAGGGAAACAAGATAGTGCTATTAAATATATTACACAATATGAGGCCTTAAGAGATAATGAATTTGATAATATTAAAGTGAATGAAGTTCAAAATCAAATTTTATCTGAGCAACTTAAAGATGAAGAAACGAAAGAATTAGAATTAAAGCATCAAAAAACTTTAAATTATTCCATAGGCATTTCAATACTATTTTTCATTGGATTATATTTTGGTTTAAGCCAAGCGCAAAAAAGAAAAGTAAAAAAGGCAGAAGACAATAGACGAATTCAAGAACTACAAGCTGCAAGAGATTTACAATTGAGCATGTTACCTAAGAAGACGCCACAAAGAACTGATTTAGATATTGCTAGTTTTATTAGATCTTCTACCGAAGTAGGAGGAGATTATTATGACTTTTTTGAACACAAAGGAACT
>CAINWZ010000054.1 GCA_903854725.1 uncultured Bacteroidota bacterium | reverse complement strand
TCTACGATTAAGTCTATATCGCTATTGGTATTGAAATTGGGAGTTAGGACTGACCCAAAGGCATACAAGCTCCTTACCTTGTGGTTAGCACAAAGCGCATTTATTTCATTTTTGTATGCAGATAGTGTGTTCATATTTCTAATTGGATAAAAATTTACTACTTATTCAATTAAGTCTCTAATTAGCTAAAAGCTAGATAATTTTTGAAATATCCTCTGCGTGAGGAAAACAACCCCTGAATTCGGTCCAAATCAACGCCTTCATTTTCTTAAAAAATCTTCATAACCCTGAGGTCCCGGGTTCAAATCCCGGTCTCGCTAGATGAAAATCAAGGACTTACGTTAAATCGTGGGTCCTTTATTGTTTATTTTTGTTCATAAACCAATTTCCCATTTACCCATGTTTCCAATAGGTGAAGGTTATGTATTTCGCTGGGGTTAATTTCTAAAGGATTTTCTTTTATTATAACAAAGTCCGCAAATTTCCCTTTCTCTAATGTTCCTTTTTTTGCCAATTCACCTGTTGCATTGGCACCTCCTTTAGTATACATAATGAGTGCCTCTTCGGCAGTAATGCGTTGTTTAGGACCTAAAATTTTGCCTGAATTGGTGGTTCTTAATACAGTACTTTCCCATCTAATTCTTGGGTCATAGTTGGATACGGGGGCGTCAGAATGTAAAGCAGGCAGTATGCCAGCATCTAGGAAACTCTTAGTGGCAAACATATTATTTAAGCGGTCTTCACCATAAGGTTCTAATAAGTCTCCTAGTTCATTAATATAGTTGTGTAATACAGGTATTACACCCAACTTTTTGATTTTATAAATGATACTATCATTTATAACACTACAATGCTCAATTCGATGATGCATATTTAAAGGGTTACCTGAAGCATATACTTTTTCAAATGCTTTTAACACCATTTCAATTTCTCTATCTCCATTGCTATGGACACATATTTGTAAGCCATTTTTATGTATGGCTAAAAATAAGGAGTCTAATTCAGCTTGCGTCCTTTTATAAGGAATTCCATAGTAATCGTTACTTCCAGTAGCTGGATTAATCATATTATAGGGTTCATACAACCAACAAGTTTTACCACTTAATGAATTACCGTGAAAAACTTTGATTGATTTAACTCTTAAAAAATCTGTTTCAATTTGCTCTATTTTTTCATTTTCAAAATCAGCTAAGGTCTTCCAGGAGTCGGTTTCATGGTGTGCATCACCACCTTCCATGATAGGTAATAGCTTATCAAGCATCATAACATTAAAACGCATTGGAAAATTTTCTGCAACTAATGCTTTATAAATTTTTAATCTTTTAGTATCTGATCCTGCATCGCCAATACTTGTGATCCCAAGTGATAATAACTTTGTAAAATAACTTCTATAGTTCTTTAATAAATCATTAAATGATTTTTCAGGGTAGGGAATAATTGCTTCATTTTTTGTCAAGCCCGAGGCGGCAGCTTCTTTACAAATTCCATTTGGGCTACCATCGCTAAATCTTTCAAAGGTTCCACCATTTGGATTGGGTGTTTCTTTAGTGATATTATTAATTCTTAATAGATAGGAATTGGCAACAGACTTATGACCAGAGGCATGTGTTATGTAAATAGGATGGTTTTTACTAGCTAAATCCAACACATCACAGGTTGGCTCCATTCCTAACTTACTTTCATTGTAACCACGAGCCATAATCAACATTCCTTTGGGGGTTATATTTGCTTTTTGTGTAAGTAGTTGAATTAAGCTTTTTATAGAGGTGACAGTATCTATTTTTATGATATGATCTAATTCATTGAAATTAGTTTCTGGACTTGGATGTAAATGAACATCATTGAATCCTGGAATGATGGTTTTTCCTTTTAGATCAATGATTTGAGTTTGTGCATTTTTAAATTTTATCGTAGATTTTACATCCCCAACATATACTATTTTCCCAGCTTCTAAAGCCATTGAATTTCCACGTGCTCCTTTTTCAGCTGCGGTAATGATATTCGCATTAATAAAAATTATGTCTGCATTTTGAGCAATAACAGTATTATTTAAGAATATTGTTATTGTAATTGTATATGATATTTTTCTCATATCTTCTTATTTGTCTGAAATTATTAATTATTTAATAAAAATATCATGAACTTAATTCATTTAATAATTTGATAATAGTCTAGATTATATTCTAAAATAGAGGTAAAAATATTTAGATTTTTTTCAATTCTAAAGCTGCCTTCTTTTTAAAAGCTTCAATAGTTGAACTTGATTCAATTAAGTCATAATAAGATAATCTCCATTTAATATTTTATTTATAAATGTTGTATAAATTACTATTGAATCTAATTTACCCCATATGTCACTAAATAAGATTTCAGTTAAAGATATCTACAAAATATTTCCAAATAATAGAATTATGGATACAGTGCCTTTAACTAAACTGGAGCTTATCATTGAGGTAAGTTTTGAAACTTTTGGACAGGTATGGTTTACTGATGAAAATGGAAGGCCCTGGATAAAAGAATTTAGAGGTAATAAATGGGCAAAAGAAATACTAATGAAAGACAACAGAAAAATAGGTTTCAGTGTTTTTATTAATAATCAATTTCAACAAAAAAATCAATTTTTGACTTTGATCAAAAAAGTTGATAGTGAGCTAATTGATCAAAAAGAATTCAGCATTGATGGGGATAAATTATTTGAAGGGTGGTTTAAACTGGGTTAGTAAATTATCCAAAATAAACTGTCTCATAGATGTAAGACAAAGCGGGGAGTGTTTCTACATTCCCTTTTTTATTACTTTACGGTTATAATTTATGGTAATAAATTGTATCTTATAATACAATAGATAGCTTTAAAACCATCCTTCCAATTAATTTTTTTGCCTTCTAAATAGGTCCTTCCATAATAGGAAATGCCCACTTCGTATATTCTAATGCATTTTATCTTAGCTATTTTAGAAGTTATTTCAGGTTCAAATCCGAATCTTTTTTCTTTTAATGGAATATTCTTTATAATGCTTGTTTTAAAAAGTTTATAACAAGTTTCCATATCTGTTAAGTTTAAATTGGTAAAAAAGTTTGATAAAAAAGTCAAGAACTTATTTCCAATGGTATGCCAGAAGAATAATATACGATGAGCAGAACCTCCAATAAATCTAGAACCATATACAACATCTGCATGACCATCTATTATAGGTTTTAAGAGTTTATTGATCTCTGCTGGGTCATACTCTAAATCAGCGTCTTGGATCATTAGGTAATCTCCAGTAGCATTTTTTATACCAGAATGGATGGCAGCCCCTTTTCCTAAGTTTTTTTCATGCTTAATGTATACAATTTCAATGTTTTGTTGTTTAGCCATGATATTTTCTACTATTTTGTCTGTATTATCTGTAGAGCAATCATTTACAATAATTATCTCTTTCAGTATAGTATCAACTAAAACTAAGTTTATTAACTTATCAACTATAATTGAAATGGTAGACTCTTCATTATAAGCGGGGATAATTATTGATATTTTATTAATAATCATTATGTATATTTATGAAATTTAAAACGGTATTCTATTTTCAATTTAGTCATTAAATGCCTTTGTTTTTTTGACAAAAAATTTGTTAACAATTAATTATTATTGCAATGCTTTTTGAAAAGAAATTATCTAATAAGTATTTATTCTATTTTATAGGTTCTTTCATTGTTTATATTCTAGGTAGTATTACAATACCATTAATGGAAATTGATTCAGTTCAATACGCCAATATATCGAGAGAAATGTTACAACACAAGAATTTTCTACAAATTTTTGATCAAGGCAAAGATTATCTAGATAAACCTCCCATGTTATTCTGGCTTAGTTCTTTAAGTATGTATCTATTTGGAATCAACGATTTTGCATTTAGACTGCCTTCTATTCTAATGGCAATAGTAGCTATTTATAGTACTTATAAATTCACACTGCTTTATTATACAAAAGAAATTGCGCTTTTGGCCTCATTAGTTTTAGCCAGCTCACAAGCTATGTTTTTAATTACGCATGATGTAAGAACAGATACCATGCTAATGGCTTGGGTTATTTTAGGTATATGGCAATTTTCCCAATGGTTACAAAACAGGAATTTACTATCTATCATAGTGGCTTTTGTGGCTGTTGCCTTTGGTATGATGACTAAGGGGCCCATTGCTTTAATGGTACCCATATTTTCATTTGTACCACATTTGATAATACACAAAAATTTTAAATTACTTTTTAGATGGGAATACCTTCTTGGTTTTTTTATTATTATAGTTTTATTAATTCCAATGGATTGGGGCTTATATCAACAATTCGATTTACATCCAGAAAAAGAATTATACGGAAGGACAGGTACTTCTGGTTTAAGGTTTTTCTATTG
>CAINWZ010000053.1 GCA_903854725.1 uncultured Bacteroidota bacterium | reverse complement strand
CTGAACACCAAAAATTAAACTTCATGAGAAAGTCTGATCTTATCAATCAAATTTCTGAAAAAACTGGAATCCCTAAAGTGGACGTATTAGTTACTTTAGAAACTATGTTTAAGGAAGTGAAAGAAAACTTAGCGAACGGCCAAAACATATACATACGTGGCTTTGGCAGCTTTATTACTAAGAAAAGAGCCGCTAAAATTGGACGTAATATTAAAAAGAATATTGCAGTTCAAATTCCTGAACATTTTATTCCTGCATTCAAACCAGCAAAAGAATTTGTAAACGAGGTTAAAAGCAAACTTAAGTAACTTACCTTTGCGAGAAATTGACCTATTTTGAAGAAACCTCAGTTTATTGTTGTTTTTCTAGGCTTGCTATTATTGAGCATCCTTTACTTTTTAGTTCCCAAATCTAAAAAAATTGAATCTTCGGCTTCTAGCCAAACTGTTGCTAATGAAGCTGTTAGCTCACAATCTATTTTAGATGGGGCCAAGCTTAGTCTCAATGGTGAACAAAAAATTGCCTTATTATCAATTGAAAATCAATTAGTTGCATCTAAAACGGTGGCCGATAGCTTAAAAGTTTATAAAAAGCTTATTCAATATTGGTCCGATTCGGTTCAGCGCATTGAACCTTATTTATATTATACTTACAGCGCTGCTTTGTTGGAAAATACTGAAAAAAGCCTCACTTTTGCAGCCCAGCTGTTGGTAAATAACTTAACAACGCCTGACGCACCACCTGCCCTTCAGAAATGGATGGCATCAAATGCAAAAGTTCTTTTAGAGAAAGCATTGGTTATCAATCCTATAAACGATACATCAAAAATAAATTTAGGTGCCTGCTACCTGTTTGGAAATATTTCAGACAACCCTATGCAAGGCATTCTAAAGGTGAAAGAAGTAGTGGACAAGAATCCACAAAATACTTATGGCCAACTTATTTTAGCATTAGGGGGTAAGAAATCGGGACAGTATGAAAAAGCCATCGAACGTTTTTTAATCATCATCAAACTTGAACCCAATAACATCGAAGCCATGGTTAACTTGGCCGAGTGTTATGAATTGACCAACCAAAAAAATAGCGCCATACAGTGGTATACCGTAGTGAGAGAAAAGGTAAATATACCCGCAGCGAAAGAAGCAGTGACTAAAAGAATTCAAGAATTAAAGAAATAACATTTTATAACAAAAATTATTCGACATGCCTTGTGGTAAAAAAAGAAAGCGTCATAAAATTGCGACGCACAAAAGAAAGAAACGTTTAAGAAAGAATCGTCATAAGAAAAAGAACAAATAGTTCTCTATCCTAAGACAAGCGTATTTAATAAAATAAATACGCTTGTCTTCTTTTCAAATTATACACACCACTTATCTACTAAGCAACTTTACTTTACCTTTTCCTTCCTTTGTAAAGTGGATGTGTCTCAAAAAAAATAAAGCAGCTGCTTCGCTATCTTGCGGGCTACCTGTTTTTAAAAGTTGCTATCGTGAACAAAGATTTAATTATTAATAGCTCCCCAGAAGGAGTTGAAATTGCCTTATTAGAGGAAAAACAGTTGGTTGAAATACACAACGAAAAAATGGACGCCCGTTGGTCTGTTGGAGACTTGTATTTAGGTAAAGTTAAAAAAATTATACCCGGTTTAAATGCCGCATTTGTGGATGTTGGTTTTGAAAAAGATGCCTTCTTGCATTATACCGACTTGAGCCCTTACGCTAAATCAATTATCAAGTTTACGCAGTTATCTACAAACGATAACAACAATCAATTTGATTTTGCTAAATTTCAATCTGCCCCTGAAATTGTTAAGACAGGTAAAATTAGTGAAGTGCTAAATGGTAAACCAACCATTTTAGTACAAATTTTAAAGGAACCTATTGCTGCCAAAGGGCCAAGACTTACTTGTGAAATTTCACTAGCTGGTCGCTTCGTAGTACTAACACCGTTTAATGAAATTGTAGCCGTTTCCAAAAAAATACATTCAGGAGAAGAACGCAAAAGACTTCAGAAGATATTTGAAGCTGTAAGACCCAAAAACTTTGGTGTTATTGTAAGAACTGCCGCCGAAGGAAAATCGACTGCTGAATTACACGAAGATTTACTCACACTTACGCAAAATTGGAAAAATATTCAATCTAATTTGAAAGGAGCTTTACCTCCTGCTAGAATTATGAATGAAGAAAGTAAAACTACTAGCATTCTAAGAGACTTGCTAAATGAAGACTTCAATAAAATTGTCGTAAATGATAAAAAGATTTTCGATATCACTTTAAGTTATTTACAAAGAATTGCCCCGCATAAATCTAATATTCTTTCCATGTATTCGGGAGATCAACCCATTTTTGATCAGTATGGCATTACCAAACAAGTAAAATCTTCTTTTGGCAAAACCGTTAATTTAAATAGCGGCGCTTACTTAATTATAGAACATACAGAAGCATTACATGTCATTGATGTAAATAGCGGTTTTAAAAGTGTAGGCAATAATCAAGAAGAAAATGCCTTACAAACAAATTTAGAAGCTGCTCAAGAAATAGCGAGACAACTTAGACTCAGAGATATTGGTGGTATTATAGTGGTAGACTTCATTGATATGAAACTGCCCGACAACCGCAGAAAAGTACAAGAGGCCTTAGAAGAACATATGAAAACCGACCGTGCAAGACACACTGTTTTACCTATTTCAAAATTTGGTTTATTACAAGCCACGCGTCAAAGAATTAGACCTGAAGTAAATATTAATACTTCGGAGGATTGCCCTGCATGTGCAGGCTCTGGTAAAATAACCTCTGCACTTCTACTCGAAGACGAAATGGAGAAAAAATTAGCCTATTTAGCAACACATGGCCATAAAGCATTAACGATATTGGTACATCCGATTATACACTCCTTCTTGACAAAGGGTATTTTCACGAGTATCATTAAGCGCTGGAAAAAGAAGTACAAAATCAAGTTAACCTCACAGGCATCCAATACCAGTCATCTAGTAGAATACCGTTTCTTGGATGACCAACAAGAAGAAATAAAGTTCTAAGGAAATTTCGGCTTTTACTTCGCTTGGTTTTATTTTTGCCATTATCTTTACTACATGAGTAAATCTAAGTCTGCTTTCTTCTGCAATAATTGTGGGTATGAATCTACCAAATGGGCGGGCAAATGTCCCTCATGCAATGAGTGGAATACCTTTACGGAAGAATTAATTGAAAGCGGTAAAGAAAAAGAAAGTACTTGGGAAGAATATCATACCAATCAAAAAGGTACCACCGTCATCCCTCTGAATGAGGTGAATAGCTTATCAGAAAAAAGAATTGATAGCGGCGATGCAGAATTAAATAGAGTTTTAGGAGGCGGTATTGTTATGGGTTCCATTATACTCGTTGCAGGAGAACCTGGAATAGGAAAAAGCACTTTGTTTTTACAACAAGGATTACTGATGAAAGATCAGGTAGTTTTATATATCAGCGGTGAAGAAAGTATTCAACAAATAAAAATGCGAGCTGATAGATTGAATATTAAAAACGATCAGTTTTATCTTTTAACTGAAACGCATACTGCTGCTATTTTTAAAGCGATCAAAAAATTAAAACCTACTGTCGTTATTGTTGACTCTATACAAACCTTAGAATCAAATGTAATTGAAGCTGCGGCAGGTAGTGTCTCTCAAATAAAACAAACGGCTGCAGAATTTCAACGTTTTGCAAAAGAAACTGGTACGCCGGTATTTTTAATTGGACATATAACCAAAGAAGGTACTATTGCAGGACCAAAAATTTTGGAACATATGGTGGATACTGTTTTGCAATTTGAAGGTGATAGGCATTATGCTTATCGCATGCTTCGTACATTAAAAAACAGATTTGGCGGCACTAGCGAATTAGGTATTTATGAGATGACAAGCGAAGGAATGAAAGTAGTCACTAATCCATCTGCTTTTTTAATAGCACAAAGAAATGAAGCGCTAAGTGGTAGCACTATTGCTGCCTCTATGGAAGGCATGAGACCTTTATTAATTGAAGTGCAAGCGTTGGTAACACAAAGCGTGTATGGCACCCCACAAAGAACAGTTACCGGATTTGATTTGAGAAGATTACAACTTTTATTGGCTGTTTTAGAAAAAAGAGGCGGCTTTGCCTTTGGCATGAAAGATGTATTTGTAAATATTGCGGGTGGTTTAAAAATAGAAGATCCCTCTATGGATTTATCTATCATTTTAGCTTTACTATCTTCTTATGAAGACCTTCCTTTACCACAAGGTATCTGCTTTGCTGGCGAAGTAGGTCTTAATGGTGAAATAAGAGCAGTGAATAGAATTCAACAAAGAATAGCTGAAGCTGAAAAATTAGGCTTTGAAAAAATTGTTATTTCTAGTTTTAATCAAAAAGGACTTGATACCAAAAAATTAGGCATTTCCATTGTAGCAGTAGAAACGGTGCAAGAAGCCTATACCCTTTTCTTTAATGCCTAAGTATCGAATTCTTACGCCGCTTGCTAAAAGCATTCAACAATATAGCGCTGGTTTTTTACATTTATTTTATCCTCATATTTGCATGCAATGTGGTAGCGAAAATTTAGCAGCTAGTACTTTATTATGTTTACCCTGTGAAAAAAGTTTACCCTATACAAAGTTTATATCTATTGAAAAAAATAGCATAGAAAAAATATTTTGGGGAAGAGTACCCATTAAAGAAGCAGGTGCAAGTTTATTTTTTACGAAAGAAAGTATCGTGCAATCTTTACTATTTGCCTTAAAATATAAACATCAAAAAAAAGCAGGTTGGTTGCTGGGAAACATTATTGGACAAGAAATGCTTGAAAGTCATCGTTTCAAAACAATTGATTGTATGATTCCCATTCCCCTTACCAAAAAGAAACAAAGAAAAAGAGGGTATAACCAAGCAATGCTTATTTGCGAAGGCATCCAACAAAAATTACCCCATATTGAAATTCTTCCCATACTGCGCAAGTTAAAAAACTCGACCAGTCAAACAGGAAAAGGAAGGATTGAAAGAAGTCTGAGCATATCCCACCCTTTTACAGTTATTACCCCTCATAAACTTATGTCAAAAAATATAGTAGTGGTGGACGACGTCATTACCACAGGGGCTACCCTAGAAGCTGCCTGCAAGTGCTTGTGGAAGGAATCACATCCCTGCTCCATTAGCATTGTGGCCGCAGCCTATACCCTCTAGTAAACCTTTTAAAACTATTTTTGTTATATTGAATAGAGAATGTCAACTTAGCATTTGAAATAAAAAATACACAATATTTAATAAAATATAATCGAAAGCAATTATGAAAACATTATTAAGCATTTTATTACTTGCAACAGTTTTAACTACTAGCGCACAAAGTATACACAGCTTTTCTGTAAAAGGCATTGATGGAAAAAATTTAAATTTAGCCAGCTTTAAAGGAAAGAAAATTTTAATCGTGAACACCGCTTCTAAATGTGGATATACCCCTCAATACGAAGGATTAGAAAAAGTATACGAACAGTATAAAGACAAATTGGTAATTGTTGGTTTCCCTTGTAACCAATTTGGTGGACAAGAGCCAGGTAGCAATGAAGAGATTGTTGCTTTTTGTAAAAAGAACTATGGTGTTACTTTCCCTTTAGCAGATAAAATTGACGTTAAAGGTGACAATATCGCACCTATCTACCAATGGCTAACACAGAAGGCACAAAACGGAATCTTAGACGCTAGTATTGGTTGGAATTTTAATAAGTTTTTGATTGACGAAAATGGTAAAATGATTGCTTATTTCCCAAGCAACGTAAAACCAGATAGCGACGCTATTTTGTCTTATCTAAAATAATTACCCTTCCCTGTTTTTGGCTTGCTTTTATAAACTATCCATTATCTTCGTCTCATGTTATTTAGCGAAGTAATAGGACAGTCCTCTTTAAAAAAGCAATTGGTGCACTTAGTAGAACAAAAAAGACTAAGTCATGCTTTATTATTTGTAGGGCCAGAAGGCGCTGGGGCACTGCCTTTAGCTATTGCTTTTGCACAATATATTGTAAGCATCCCCGCAAATAATGAAGGCGCAGGAGCAGACCTATTTGGTGATGCCTCAAAGACCATTACAGCAAATACTTTTTACACACCAGATCAAATAGAAGATTTACCTGCTTATCATAGAGCAAGCAAATTGATGCACCCCGATTTGCATTTTTCCTTCCCTTCCATTACCGAAAAACCAGGTCAAAAAAATTTGAGCGCCAACTTTATCGAAGAATGGAGAGAATTTATAATGGGCTATCCTTATGGGAATGTATATGACTGGTTGCAATTTATTAAAGCCGAAAACAAGCAAGGAAATATTAGTGCAGACGAATGCGCAGAAGTAATAAAAAAATTATCCTTTAAAAGTTTTGAAAGTGCTTATAAAGTTTTAGTGATGTGGATGCCTGAATACTTAGGCAAAGAAGGCAATAAGCTTTTAAAATTAATTGAGGAGCCCCCCGATAATACCATCATTATTTTAGTAGCTGCTAGTGAAGAAAATATTTTACCCACTATTTTAAGTAGATGTCAATTTATTAAAGTACCCCGCTTAACGAGTCAAGAAATAGAAGAAGCGCTTATCACAAAAGGACAAATAGAAAAAGAGAAGGCGGCTCAAATTGCCTCCATGTCTGATGGTAACTATAGAGAAGCGCTCCACTTATTACAACATAGCGATGCCGACTACCTAACTCAAATTAGAGAGTGGCTAAATGCGATCTTAAAAAATGGGCCTGTTGCGCAGGTAAAGTGGGTGGATGAGACTAGCAAAATGGGCAGGGAGCCCCAGAAGCAGTTTTTGAAATATTTCAACCATTTATTAGAGCAAAGTATTCGCTTAAAAATATTGGGAACCGACCTCCCCTTGGACCCAGATTTAAAAGACTTTGCATTGAGAATCAATAAGATAGCAAGTGTAGGGCAAATGGAGGCTATTATTCAAGAAATAGACAAAGCCACCTACTATATTGAAAGAAATGCCAACCCAAAGATGCTTTTTATGGCCTTGGGCATCAAGTTCTATCATATCATTCAGAACAAAACCTTAATTTTGACTGATGCCTAGCAAAGTGGCGAAGAAAATAGAGAAAAGAAGCTAGGCCTGGTATTTTTATTCATTAACAGTAGAACTTACATATATGGGATGTGGATCTTGTGGAACAGGTACCCCTAATGGGTGTAAAAGTAATGGAGGCTGTAGTACAGGAGGTTGTAATAGACTGAATGTACATGATTGGTTACGCGATTTGCCTATCGATGATACTGCTGCACAATGCAAAGTAGTAGAAGTTAGCTTTAAACAAGGCAGTAGAAAAGAATTCTTTAAGAATCCCAGTTTACAACATTTTGAAAAAGGCGACTACGTTACGGTAGAAGGCGTTAATGGATTTGACTTAGGCGAAGTTTCCTTAACGGGCGAACTTGTGCGTATTCAATTAAAGAAAAGAGGAACAGATGAGTTTAGTCCTGAAATGAAAAAGATTTTACGACCAAGCAACGAAAGAGATTTAGAAACTTACCATATAAGTAAAGAAAGAGAGCCGGCCATTTTAGCGAGAAGCAGGGCTGCTGCCAGAAACTTAAGATTAGAAATGAAATTAAGTGAAGTGGAATTGCAAGCAGATGGTAAAAAAGGAACTTTCTTTTATACTGCTGATGACCGTATCGACTTTAGAGAATTAATTAGAACTTTTGCTGGAGAATTTAAAGTGAAAGTAGAAATGCGACAAATAGGCATTAGACAAGAAGCAGCAAAAGTGGGTGGTATTGGAAGTTGCGGAAGAGAATTATGTTGTAGTACTTGGTTACATGATTTTAAAAGCGTGAATACCACTGCTGCTAGATATCAAAATTTATCTATTAACCAAACTAAATTGAGTGGTCAGTGCGGTAGATTAAAATGTTGTTTAAATTTTGAATTAGATACTTATTTAGATGCCTTACAAGGCTTCCCTGATTATGCTGATACATTACAAACTGTAATGGGACAAGCCTTTTTAATTAAGAAAGATATTTTCAAAAATTTAATGTGGTATACTTTACCTAATAATACAAAGCATTTTCCACTAACCATTGATCGTGTTATTGAAATAAAACAATTAAACAAGCAAGGGGTGGCTGTTGAAGAATTACAAGCAGTTGAAATAACCAGTGGAAAACCTAAAGAAGAAGAACCAGCATTTGTAGATGTAGTAGGTCAAATTAGTTTAAGAAGTTTAGAAAAAAATGACCGCAGAAGAAGAGATCAACAAAGAAATGCGAATAATAATGATCGCAGGCCAATGAATAATAATGGGCCTAACAATAGACCAGATAATAGAGGCGATAATCGTCCTGACAATAGAAATATGCGTCCTAATAACGGGCCAAGACCTAACAATGGACCGAATAATGGACCTAGACCTAATAACGGACCAAGACCGAATAATGGACCAAGGCCTAATAACGGACCTAGCAATAGGCCTGACAACGGACCCTCTAATAATTAAGCTACTAAATTAATTAAGCGTACAATTTTTCTAATTCCTGATTCGTGAAATCCATTAATTTTTTCACGTAACTAGGAGAAAAATTAAATTCAATACCTGCTGTTTTATATAATTCAGGCAATGTTTTTGTACCTCCTAAGCTTAAAGCATTCATATAATTCTCTAAGGCTTCCGTTGGATTTTTTTGATACTGCATCCACATGCCAATAGCGCCTAATTGTGCAATACCATATTCGATATAATAAAAAGGCACTTCAAATAGATGTAATTGCCTTTGCCATCCAATGGCTCTAAAAGCATCTAATCCACTATAATCAATACTATCGGTAGAAAATTCTGCAACTATTTCTTTCCAAGCATTAGTACGATCTTCTATGGTATGCATTGGATTCTCATACACCCAATGTTGAAATTTATCAATGATTGCAATCCAAGGGAAAATAGTAATGGTTCTTTCTAATTGATGTTCTTTGGCGCGTAGTAGATCTTCTTCCTTGTCAAAAAATGATTGCCAATGGTTCATGGTGAATAATTCCATGGACATACTTGCTACTTCTGCAATTTCCATTGGATATTCTTTAAAAGCACTTAAAGAAAGTGGATGCGCTAAAAAAGAATGAATGGCATGACCACCTTCATGTACCATAGTAGTTACATCGCTCATTTGTCCAGCTGCATTCATAAAAATAAAAGGTGCTCCCGATTCCGCTAAGGGACAGTTGTATCCACCTGGTGCTTTGCCTTTTCTACTTTCTAAATCAAAATGTTTTAGCTCATTCATTTTTCGCAAGCAATCTGCAAAAAATGGATTTAGTTTTTCAAAACAAGCCACTGATTTATTAAATAAATCAGTACCATCCGTAAATGGTTTCAACGGCGCAATGCCCGCTGGTTCTGCTTCTGTATCCCAAGGCTTTAAAGTAGGTACGCCTAATTTCTTTTTTTTACGTGTATAAATTTTATCTATGATAGGAAGCACATGTAATTTAATTGCTTCGTGAAATTGAAAGCAATCTTCTTTGGAATAATCGAATCTTCCTAGCTCTTGAAATTTATAATCTCTATAATTAGCAAAGCCCGCATTAGTAGCTACTTGATGTCGCTTTTGAATTAAGCTTGAAAATAAATCATGCATGCTATTTTGATCTTGCAATCGTCGTTCTTGTATTTTACGATATACTTCTTCTCTAATGGCTCTATCTGGATTTTCTAAAAATTGCGCTGCTTGTTGTAACGTATATTCTTGCTCTTTAAAAGTAATGGTCATTTTTCCTGCAATAGTTCCATACTGTTGTTGCAAAACACTTAGTTCGGCTTGAATAGGAATATTGGCTTCTCTAAATAGTTCGATGCTTTTTTTCACTGAACGCAAATAAGTAAAATATTCTTTTGTGTTTAAATCGGCCGTGAAGGGACAAGCGATTAATTTTTTATTAAGTGCATCTGCATAAGGTTGCATTTTGGGTTGAATCTCCATGCAGAAAAAATTAAAAGACGCTTCTAAAGATTTATCGGTGGTATCACAGGTCATTTTTATCTGTCTCCAACAAGCATCTTCACTTATAAAAGCCTCTAATTCACTGAGGCTTTTAAGCCATTTTTCAAGGTCTGCCACTGAATCTATACTTTGCGCTACCAGGGTCTTAAAATAAGGCTCAATACTCTCCCAATTAGTTAAAACAGCATCCTTTGGAAGGAATTGATGGGGTAGTTTTTGAATGTCTGCTGTTCTTGGCATAAGTTGATATTTTAAGAGGCAAATTTACTACTTTTACACACTTCAAAAGCGACTAAAAGTGCCCGATACCATTCATTTACTTCCAGACCACATAGCCAATCAAATTGCGGCAGGCGAGGTTATACAAAGACCAGCCAGTGCGGTTAAGGAATTATTGGAAAATGCGGTAGATGCCGGTGCTACTGAAATTAAATTATTAGTGAATGATGCTGGTAAAGCCCTCATTCAAGTTATTGATAATGGCAAAGGAATGAGTGCCACTGATGCTCAAAATGCATTTGCCCGTCATGCTACAAGTAAAATAAGTACCATTGAAGATTTGTTCCAAATTAGGACCATGGGATTTCGTGGAGAAGCTTTGGCCTCTATTGCCGCTGTGGCCCAAGTAAGTTTAAAAACCAGAAGAGCAACAGATGAAGTGGGCACTTTAGTAGATATTGAAAATAGTAAAGTAACCGCAACTAGTTCAGTGGCTAGTCCTATTGGCACCAGTATTAGTATGAAAAATTTATTTTTCAATGTGCCTGCCAGAAGAAATTTTTTAAAAAGTAATAGCGCAGAGCTTAAACATATTATTGAAGAATTTACAAGAGTTGCGCTGGCTTTTCCAGAAATCTATTTTAGTTTATCGAGTAATGGGCAAGACGTATACCATTGGGAAGGTGGCAGTTTTAAACAAAGAGCCATTCAAGTATTAGGCAATGCTTATCAATCTAAACTTGTCACTGTAGGAGAAAAAACAGACTACTTAACCATTACTGGCTTTGTAGGAAAACCAGACACAGCAAAGAAAACAAGAAGTGACCAATATTTTTTTGTAAATCGTCGCTTTATTAAAAGTGCTTACCTGCATCATGCAGTTGCCAACGCTTTTGAAGGATTAATCTCCAAAGAAAATTTTCCTAGTTATTTATTATACATCGATGTAGACCCAGCACAAGTAGATATCAATGTACATCCTACCAAACAAGAAATAAAGTTCGAAGACGATAAAATAATTTATGCCTTTGTTCAAGCAGCAGTAAGACACGCCTTAGCACAATTTAGCGTAGCTCCTTCTTTAGACTTTTCATTAGATGCCAATATTCAACAATTAGATGCAATTCAAAAACCTTTTACGGAAGATCAATTAAACAATACAACTAGACAATCCCTATATGAAGGGTTTAGTAAAAAAAATCAGGCACATTTAATTTCTAGAAGTGAAAACGCTTCTAAACAAGATTGGAAAAGTTTTTTTACAGATATCCCTTCTGCCAATGATACCAATCAGGATACCGTCAATGAATCCTATATTGTAAAGGCTTCTTCCATGGGCTTATATAAAGAAGGGAGCCCTTTGGATATTGAAGAGAATGCAAGTTTGTTGCAATTACATCAAACCTATATTGTCGCTCCTTCTCATAGTGGTGCCATTATTATTCACCAACAACTAGCACACGAAAGGGTGTTATATGAAAAGTTTCAAAAAGCTAGTGTACAACCACATGCCACTCAAAAAAGTTTATTTCCTGTAGTATTAGAGTTAAGCGTGAGTGATGCCATATTATTAGAAGATATTATGGAAGATCTTGCAATGATTGGATATGAAATTGAACCATTTGGTCAAAATAGTTTTATTATACAAGGTATTCCTGCCGATATTATTTCAGGGAATGAAAAAAATGCCATTGAACTTTTATTAGAACAGTTTAAACACTTTAGCGGTGATCTTAAATTTAGCAAAAGAGAGAAACTAATACGTTGTATGGCTCGTCAAATGGCAATTAAAGCCGGACAAACATTAACGCATAAAGAAATGCATGCCTTAATTGAATCCTTAGCAGCATGCGATATTCCTACCATTACTGCATCAGGCGCTCCTACTTATGTAGAATTTAAAGAAGATTATTTAGACGGCTTGTTTACTAAATAATATAACGCTTAATTAATATAAGCTCATAATACTCGTTAAATATTTTTCAACCGCTTTTCTTACTGGATAAGTACTAGGGCTTATATGATTTGCTACCAATACAGAAAATAAAAGCTCTGTTCCTTTATTGGTAATCATATACCCACTCAAGGCAACTTGATTACCAAGGGTACCTGTTTTAGCATATAATTCACCAGGTATATTTTTATAGTAAGCCGATAAAGATGTTTTACCACCTTGTGCGAAAATACCTTTAATACGTGTTAACGAAAAATCAGTCTCCATTTTTTTCAATACAGCCACATAGTTTTCAGGTGTATTTAAATTAAATCTACTCAAACCACTGCCATCTGCCCATTGCGGTGTTTGTGGTAAAAAACTAAAATCGGTTTTTAAAATTGTATCTACAATGGCTTCGTCATTGATGGTTCCTAAAAGTTGCTGACTTGCCATTAAAAAAACCTGTTCAGCAAAAAAGTTATCACTACGATGCATCATTATTTTTAATAAGCTATCGGTAGGCACTGTTTTCACCACCTGTGCACTCGTTTGATGCCATCCTTTTTGAATAGCGATAGGCAAGGCAGGATGTAATGTATCTTCTATTAAAGCCTTAGCTAAAGTATACGTAGTGTCTGTTATAAAAGGGATCTGTTGTAAGGTATCTTTAATAGAACGTGAAGAAGCAAAAAATTGATTCGTTAATTTATCTCGTGTCCATTGCTTATAATCTGTAGGTAGTATTTGATTTTTTACAAAGTAATTAGGTTGAACCCTAACGCCCCCTTTTGCTTTTGTAACAGTGACCACATTGCCATATATATTTAATCTATTTCTTTCTGGCTGATAATCTTCTGGATAATCATCCCAAGCCCAACCTTTACCATACATCGCAAATGCATCGGCCTTATCAGGCAAACACAAAACAATTTGCTTTTTAGTTTGACGAATCAAATCAGCTATGGGTTGATAAGGAAAATCAGGATGTAAAAAAGTAGGATCTCCTAAGGGCATTAAAAAAATACTATCTCTGTTTTCAGCCATTTGCCAACCAGGTAGAGAATCTTTCAAAAAACGCATTCCTAAATAGGAAGAAAATATTTTAGTATTGCTTGCTGGCGTATAATACAAATCACTAAGGTGTCGATCTACCCATTTTTCTTGAGAACTATTATATACTGCTACACCAACATGAGCCCCCTTTAAGGCTGGGTCGGCTAATAAGGTTTTCTGCGCCTGTCTAACAGAACATGCAGAACTTAGTACTAATAAAAAAAATGTAAATAAGGTTGGGAAATTTATTCCCTTTCTAATGCTCTTAGCCATCTTTCTGGAATTTCGTTGTTGGAAGCTACTAAATAATCTTTATAACTACAAGGCGTCCATTGATTATTATGTGTTTGCATCCACCATCTTCCGGTACTTTTACTTTGTAAGAAATTGGTCTCTATATCTGAAAAAGCAATATGAAATTCTTTAAATCTTTCCGAATCCGCCAAAGGAGATTCTTTTTTCCCTTTTTGAATCCCATCTATTACATACCAAATCATCTGTGCCATTTGTATAGCTGTCAATCCATTATTATCAAGCTCGGCCTGATAACCAAATAATCCAATGGTACTTGTTTTCCAACTCATCCCCGCATACTGCATTAAAATACAAGCTTCTTCTCCATTAAACCCATTAGGGGTAAGATGATTGGCAGGTGCTTGTGCATTTTGTATGGCACTGATATCGAAACTCATCATGTGACTATCTCTTATAGCTGGTTCCATTTCTTCTATATCTTCTCTCACTTTTCCTAAACGATAACAATCAAATCTTAATTTATCAATGGTTTCTAACATATGCGGATGCATAAAATAACTTTGAAATCCAATATGCGCATAATGATTTAAATGATTGGGTAGTCCCGTAAAAAGCTCTTCTAAAAAATGATCTGCTGGAAGTCTGGCTTCCAAGTCTAAATCAATTTTAGCATCAACAACTACTGCATTTACCAAAGTAGGGATAGAAGTGTAGGCATGATATTGCGCTAAAGTAATATCATGCGATCCTCCCATGATCAATACTTTCTTGTTTTGTAATAACAATTCAGAGACAACAGTTCTTAAAGCTGCGTAACTATCTTGAATAGATTGACCCAATTTTACATTACCTAAATCCACAATGGTAACCTGTGTGTGCCAATAATAAAGCGAATATAAAGCAGCCCTTACTGCATTGGCAGCTTCGTGGCCATTTAATGCAAATCCACCGCCACGGCATTCACCTGCTCCTATAATTACCAAATCTGCGGCTGTAACATCAGGCAAAATGCCTTCATTCGCCTTAATATGCTTTCCTAATTGGGTATCCCGATAGCCTTCGTCCTTAGACAGGAGGTCCAAATTAATAGGTTCTAAATAATCAAGAATAGTGGTCAATGACATGAGTGTATGTTAACTACTAGAATTAACGCATAAAGGAGAAAAAGATTGCATCAAAAGGAGACTAATCCTGGAATTTATACCCCACTCCTCTAATTGATATGAAATGAACCGGTGATTTTGGATCCTGTTCAAAATATTTGCGGAAACTTAGAATGAAATTATCGATGGTTCTGGTGGTTGGGAAAACCTGGTAGCCCCATACAGATTGTAAAATTCGCTCTCTAGTAACCACCGTATTTTTATTCTCAATTAATAGTTGGAGCAACATGGTTTCCTTTTTGGTTAATGTAATCTTCTCTCCTTTATTATTGATAGCTTCTAATAGTTTAAAATGGATTCTATGGCCAGCAAAAGCATACTCTTCAATATTATTTTGTTGCTTACCATTATTTGATTTCTGTATCAATTTTGAAACGCGTAGTAATAATTCTTCTAAATTAAAAGGCTTAGTAAGATAGTCGTCTGCTCCTAGTTTTAAACCTTGTACTCTATTGGCACTTGTATTTTTGGCGCTTACAATTAAAATAGGGGTTTCAATATTATGCAATCTAACCGTCTCTGTAACAGAAAAACCGTCTAGTGTGGGTAGCATTATATCTAAAATAATTAAATCGAAATGCGCAGATTGTATTTGACGTAACGCATGCGCTCCATCAAAAGAAGAGGTAACATTATACCCTTCCATCTCTAAATTTAATTTTAAAGCGTCGTGTAAATTCTCTTCATCTTCCACTAATAATATTTCAAATTTCGGCATCGGTATTAAATATAAAAAGTGACAGTAAAAAT
>CAINWZ010000052.1 GCA_903854725.1 uncultured Bacteroidota bacterium | reverse complement strand
TGGGAGTCTGCAAGAACCTATTTCATTGGTTTGACATTTACTGGCCAAACTGGAACAGCAAAAATGTTTAATTATTCTTGGAATAATTATAATAAATACATAACAATTGATCATAGCATATTTAAAAATAATGGTAATAAAACATTATCTGCAGATCAATACGATGATTATACAAGGCTTATGATTTTTGGAGATAGTACTGTAATTTCTAATAGTACTTTTGTAGGTAACTATGGAAAGTTAAGGGTAGAGGGAACCAACTTTACTTTAACAAAAAATACTTTTATAAATAATAATAATGAAATTGTTAGAAATAATAATGGAGCAGAGGTTCCCATGATAGAAACATGGACGAATGGTAATGGTAAAGTTAGAATAAACGATAACATATTCTCTAATAATGGAACTCAAAAAGGTGTAAATGATGGTACATATTATCGTGATAACATCTTTAGAATTCAAGGTAATGACTCCTTATTTTTAGCTAACAATACTTTCTATAAAAACTTAGTACCAGCAATTGCTTATTATGACCAAAGTCCAATTCAGTATGTAGTTAATAACATTTTCTATAAAAATGAAAAAGATTTATGGGTAAATAATTGGGGTTCCAATTTTGGAGATGTTTTCTTAAATAATAATTTCTTCACAAAAGATTTATTACCAACTGGTGAGTTAGATAAGTTAACTGTTACAGCTGCAAATAATTTAATTGAAAGTGATCCTCAATTTGCAGATACTGTATTATTAACTTTAGCACCTTCAAGCACCTTAATAAATTTGGGTGTGAATGCTTATGGCAAGGGCAATACTAAATTGGTAAGTACAACCGATTTATATGGAACTGCAAGACCTCTACCTGCTTCTACTAAGTCTGATATTGGTGCGGTGGAATCTAAATTTGGATTCTCTGCTCCAACTTTAAAATCATTAGATGGTGGTGATTCGACAGTAGTATTAAAATGGACAAAACCAACAAATGGCGCTATTGCAGGGTATGATATCTTTAGATCAACTAGTTTGATTTCCGATACTTCTACATTAGCTGCAGTAAAAACAATTTCGAATGCAGACACTTTAAGTGTTACCGATAGTGCTTTAAATAATTTGACTAAATATTATTATAGAATTAAAGCATTCACTGCTTCAAAAGCTTTATTAAGTGGATTCTCTAATCAATTAAGTGTTACACCTAATACCCCTCCAGGTCCAATTGATACAGTGATTGCATATGGTGGTACTAGAAACGTAGTGCTTAAATGGTCTGATTATTCAGAAGAGAGAAGAAAGTACAATATATATAGAGGAACATCTGCTACAAGTTTAGACAAGCTAGCTTCTGCTGTTGATACCACTTATTATGTAGATAATTCGGCTGCTGTAAATGTTAAATACTATTATGGTATTAAAGTGATAGATAGTGTAGGAGCTGCTTCTAAAATGTCTAAAATCACTAACGCTACAGCTAGCTCAGTTTGGAATATAGATACTGCTGGTAAATCAACTGGTAATGGATCTATAAAATTCCCATATAAGAATATTCAATTTGCTATAGATAATAGCCAAGCCGGAGATACGATTTTATTAAATAATGGTACTTATATTGAAAATATAGAAGTCTTTAATAAATCTGTTGTTTTAAAAGCAAAAAATATAGGCAAGGCAATTATATCACCGTTAGATGCAACCACAAAATCTACGTTGAGTGTGCAAGATCAAAACCCTTGGGTAAATTCTGATGTAGAATATCCTAAGGATAAAAATAAGTTTATAGGATTAGTATTTATAGGAAGTTCTTATACAAATGGTGGTTCTAATGCAGCTGTTGCCATTACAAACAGTTCAAATCCAATATTCGAGTCATGTTCATTTAGTAATAACTCGTCACAAAATGTAGTGTATATTGAAAGTTCTGCACCATTATTTAATAACTGTTTATTCTTAAATAACACAAACCAAAATGCAGTTATTAACGTGGGATGGGCAGATACTACTCAACCAAAAACTAGATGGGGTAGAATTGTCAATTCAGTTATAAATAATAACACTTACTTTAATAGATGGGGTGGTATGGAAAAAGGACTATTAATAATTAATAGTATCATTACTGAAAATGGGTATGAAAATAACTTTAGCGCTAAAACATATAAAGTTGTTAATTCAATTGTAGATAATTCAAAATTTGTTGCTCAATCAGCAACAAATAGCATGGTAGATCCTCAGTTTAATAATACAGCTGCTAGTGACTATTCATTAAGTAATTTCTCTCCTGCTTTAGGAAAGAGCGTCGATAGCTTTGTCTTAAAAACTGGGGTAGATACTTTATATGCTTTAAAATATGATTTTAATTATGCAGTAAGACCAGTGCCAACTGGTTCTAAAGCAGATTTAGGTGCATTTGAAAATAAGTATAGTATTGCGGGTCCTCAAATTACAAGATTACAAAAATCAGGTACCACAGTAACTATAACATGGGAAAAAACAGGATCAACTGCTTTAACAAGTTTAAAAGTATACAGAGATACAAGTAAGAAATATTTTGACACATTAGCTCCATTAAGTATTACACCATCTGTGAGTGCAGCTACATTCGAAGATGTATTGCCAAGTAGTAATAAAGTTTATTATTATGCTATTAAAGCAATGGTGGGTACGGTACCTACAGGCTTAAGCAATATTAAGTCTACTTTAGACACTACTTTTGTCCCTGCTATTAACTTCTCAGTAGTAGATACTGCTTCATTGAAAATTCGTGCAGCAGCTAGATCTTGGAATTCCCTTGGTCAATCTGTGAATTTAGTGAAGTTGGCTGATGATGCACCAAGTGCATTGCCAAAAATTATTATTTACTCTCAGGAAAATAGACAAGTAGATAGTTCGAAAGGTGGATTCCCTCAGGATTCAGTGTTAGTATTAAATATTAACAAACTTACTGGAACACCTAGTGTGAATTTCACGCTAAACAAAAGTGTCTCTATTGCGAAGGGCAAGAACGATTATATGCAATTAGTTTCTGCAATGAATGTGAATGGTGACAATGAGTTTGATTTAGTGGGTATTTATAAAAAGAATACCGATATGGGTGGTAATTCTAGTACCAGTAAAATTGTTTATTTAACAAATACCGATTTGAACTTTAAATTAGATACAGTTTTACCTCCTGCTAATTTCTTTAATACTTCAGTAAACAACTGGGGTCAGTCAACAAACTTGGCTTACAAATGGGATCAAAAAACTTTTGAAAGAAATCAGTGGTCAACACAGTTTGGTCAAAACATTGAAGCGACTGCCGAGTTTATGGATGGAAACTTTGATGGTAAAGATGAACTAGTTGCCACATTGAATCAAGTTAAATGGGAGCCTAATTCAACATTGAATTTTGGGAATAATAATAGTATTACAAATGTTAATAGTAATGTACTTCCAATTAAATTTATTGATATCAATAAAGATGGTATTCCTGATATTTTTGCAATGACAACCTGTCCTAGTTGTGTTGGTCTTGGTCAAGTAAACGGTAATCCATTAATTGTTTTTGTATCGAATAAAAAAGACGGTAAATTCTATATGTATATTACCGGGCTTAATATAGATTGGAGTTCTAATATTTACTTTGGGGATTTCCAAAATAACAGAAAGGTTCAAGTATTGACAAGAATTAATGGTGGAAACTATAGAGTATATGATTTTGATAATACATTCAATGCGGTTTCTGCAAATATGCAATTCAATGGAATTTTAACTGATGGTAAAATTGATATAGGTGATATTAATGGTGACGGTTATCCAGACATAGTAGGCTTGGATAATTCAGGTAACATTAATGCCTATTTAAATGATCATTTATCTGGCTTTACTAAAAAATCAATTGGATCTATTCCATTTGCGAATTCAAATATCTGGAGTATTTTCAATGTTAAAATAGCCGATTTAAATAGAGATGGATTTAAAGATATCATGTGGCTTGAGGAAGTTCAAAATGATGGAATGGGTGGTATGGCAAGCAACAATAATTTTTACTTGAAATCTTGGATACAAACACCAGTGACTGGTGCGTTGGTTAGAACTTCACCTCCTGCAGTTGCTGCAGCTAACATAACAGTAGTAAACGATGGTTATAAAGTAAAAATTAAGTGGACGCCTACTTCTGATGTAGTAGATAATTATTTATTTGCAAACTTAAAAGTAGATACCAGTTCAAAACAAGTCGCACCTTCAACTATCTTTAAAAAGGGTAGAATTAACACAGGTTATAACTATCGTTTTGATAATGATACAGTGCCAATTGTATTAGAGAAAACATTTGCACGTAATTATCCTGATTCAGTAGAATTTACAGATGTAAATATTTCAAGTAAAACTTACTATCATGTAGCGTTACAAATGGTAAATAAAGAAGGTAAAGCTTCTGCATTTACGAAGTCTTTCTATATACCTACTGACCCTTTAACTTCTATTAAGAATCAAATACCTGGTATGCAAAATGCTAAGTTCTCATGGGGTGACTATGATAACGATGGCTTATTGGATTTAGCAGTGATTGGATTTAATGATGTTGATGGAATTGTAACTAAAGTTTATCACAATGAAAAGGGAGAATTTATAGATCAAAATTTAACTACTAATACTTTCTATGATGGAGATATTAAGTGGGTTGATTTAAACAATGATGGTTGGTTAGATTTGGCTATTCTTGGAAATAGTGAGATTGGGCCTTCCTTCCAAATGTTAATGAATAATCAACAAGGTTCATTTGAAATTTCTAACCCTAAAGAGGTAACAGGTTTAATGATGGCCAATATGGCATTTGGAGATTACGATAATAATGGAACATTAGACATGATTACAATGGGTCGTTTAGGGGAGGCTAAATATAATACGGCGCGTACTTTCTTATATTCTAATAATGGTAAAGGTAAATTCACCAAAGACTTAGAATTTAGCCAAAGTAATGCAGTGCCTAACTTATCTGATGCCGATGCTCGTTTTGTGGATTATGATTTAGATGGAGATTTGGACTTAGTATATGCTGGAACAGATTCAACTAAATCAGCACAAGGGGGTGTTAGAATTAATACAATACTAGATCCTAAGGTAACTTCAAATAACTATGGTAGCCAAGGATATAACAATGGATATACCTACAATTTAAGTACCTATGATATGAGTTGTAGTTGTAATGTTGGACTTGCCATGAATAAGGTTCGTTTTGATATTGGAGATATCGATGGAGATGGTGATATGGATATTGTCGAAATGGGAACTTCTCTTACGAGCTCTAATAATAATAATATGGGGCCAGTGCCAGGTGGTGGAGGATCAACAACTGCTACACCTCAGCCAAGATTAATGATCTTTAGAAATCAAACCATAGAAAATAAGAGTGCTAAGTTTGGTAACTATTTCTCTTATGGAAATATTTATAGTACAGCATTTACTATTTTAGATAGCATTGATAATGGTGATGTTAAATTAGTAGATTTCAATAATGATGGTTTATTAGATATTACTGCAGCAGGCTTGGATAATAAAGCAAGCTCTGTGACTAAGTTTTATTTAAATGAAGGTGGCTTTGGAAACTTTACAGCCATTAAGAACACACAGATTCCTGCTTACAAAGAAGCTGGAATAAGCTGGGGTGATGCTGATGGTGATGGAAGTATGGACTTAGTAATTAGTGGTTATGAAGACAAAGGAAGATCTACAAGTATTTTCATGAATAACCAAGGAGGTAACTCTAATAAAGCGCCTTCTATTCCGCAAAATTTAGCATATATAGATCAAGGACAAGGTAGAATTTTACTAAAATGGGATGCTGCTGAGGATGACCATACGAATAAACCTAACATGTATTATAACTTAAAATTAGGAACTGCTCCTGGTTTAAGTGACTTAAGAATTATTCAAGTGAATCCTACAACAGATCAATTACAGACACCTAATACTTCTTTAATTGGTAATAATCAATATTATCTTGAATTACCTCCAGGAGTTTATTATTGGTCAGTGCAAGCTGTTGATGGAAACTATTCATCTTCTAAATTTGCGCCTAACCAAAAACTTACATTAACCTTCCCATGGCAGTTCGTTAACCAAGGGGGATTAGTAGATAAGAGAATACAACCTTTAGCTACACCTTCATTTGCTTGGGCAGATGTAAATAATACAGGTAATTTCGACTTCCTTTATTTAGGTGTTACTTCTGGAATGAATTCTTGGAATTCTCCGGTAGGATTGTATAGAAATATGGGCGGTAAATTCGCTAAATTATCAAACAGTCAGTATGATTCAACCTATGCTGGAAAAGGCACAGGATTTGATAACAAGTTAGATAATTTAGTAAGTCCAGAAATTAAGTGGGTAGATTTAAACAATGATGGACTAGTTGACTTAGTAGTTGCTGGAGATAATTCTGCAGGTCAACAGGTGTTGAAAGTGTTTAAAAATGAGGGCAAATATAAGTTTACTGAAATGTCATCACTTATTACCGGTTTAACTGGAGTAGTGGCATTAGCAAATCCAAAAATTGAATTTGTAGACTTAGATAACAATGGATACAAAGATTTAATTTATGGTGGTAATGATCCATCCTCAACCAATACTAAAGGTGTATTTAAATTTATTGGATTCTATAAGGATACAACAAAAACAAATACAGGTACTGGTTCTGGCGCTGGAACTTCCACAATTGATCCTAAAACTGGATTGCCAATTTATATTCCACCAACAACTTATATACCACCTGCTGGAAGCATGACAGGTTCAGGTACAAGTAGTTTTGGTATCACAGCTAAAGTAATTACAAGTAATTTAGACTCATTGCTTACAGCAGCGGGTGCTAAGGATGTTAACTTTAGATTTGGTGATATGAATAAGGATAAGAAAATTGATTTAGCAATTTTATATTCTAATACAAGTAAAATTAGAAAAGGAGAAGTATACTTAAATTCATCAGATACTACTAATAAAATTTCATTTACGAAATCAACCATTAATTTACCAACCCTTACTAAGTCAACATTAGATTTGATTGACTATAATAATGATGGTTTATTAGATGTGGCGGTATCTGGAACCAATTCAACATTGGGTCAAGTATTTATCATTTATCAAAACAAATGGCGTGATTCAGCTGCTGGAACTATTCAGTTAGTGCAGTCTGCTTCTGCAGTTAAATCTTTCGAAAGTGGTCAAACAACTTGGGGAGATTTAGATGCTGATGGATACCCTGATATTATATTTAGTGGAACAAGAACAGGGGTAGGTCCAATTACGGCTATGGCATTTGCTGATCCTTCAACGCTTAAAAAAGATGGTACTGGAATATTAAAGTACAGAGAGTTGCCAACCTTCCCATTCGGTAATTATACCGTAATGAGACCTAGCTTAGGTGACTTTGGCGGAAACAAAGTGTTAGACCTTGTATTAGTGGGTACAGAGAATATAACTGACCCTACTTCTGGAGTAAGTACAAAAGCTTCTTCTTTCAAAATTTTGAAAAACGTAAGAAACCTTGCTTCAAGAGTGCCAATAACTCCAGCTTCTATAGGAGCGTCTGAGGGTACTATTAGCTCAATGTCTTTAGATAATGCTGTTCAAGGAACTGGCATTAAGAGCTTTGTGAACGCTGTGAAGAGCTTTGATGCAATTACAGATTCTACGATAGCAGTTGCTGATACTAACTATATTGAAAAGAGCTATGTTTCCAATCAAGCGCCATCATCACCTAAGATTGATACCACAAAGATTATCAGTCAGGTGGGTAATAAGTATTTAGTTGAATTGTCTTGGAAAGCTGCAAAAGATGACAATACACCTTCAGAAGGTTTAACCTATGCTGTAATGGTAGGTACTTCACCAACTACAGGAGATATCGTTGATCCAAATGCCTCTTTAGCAACGGGTGGTAGAAAAACACCTGAGATGGGTAATGCAGGTCAAAATAATGCGATGAACGTGTTATTAGAGCCAGGAACTTATTACTGGAGTGTTCAAGCAATTGACGCTACTAATTCAGGTTCTACTTTCTCAACACCAAAAACAATTCAAATAACTTCAAGTAGATCTATAGCAAATAGAGAAGCTCCATATGATTTATTATTGAACAAGTCTACAGCGACAGAGTTTAGTTTAAATTCAAGTGATTTCTCTAGTGTATTTAAGTTATCTGCTTTAGATAAGGATTCTACGGTAACCTTTAGATATTCAATTATAACTGATGCAAACTATATACCAGATCCAATTTTCACAATTGATACGGTAAGTAATAGTTTGAAATTAAAAGGATTACCTACTCAATCTAGTTACACACTTAAATTAAGAGTAACAGATTCTTATGGATTGATATATGAGAAAATAGTAACCTTTAAAACTTTAGCAGGTCCTAGTAGAGTATTGTTAAACTCAAAAGATACGTCTATTGTATACTTTAGTAAATCAACTGCAGATTCTGCTGCATTGAAAATTACTTTAAGAGCAGCGTATACTGTTGCACCAACTACAACACCAGTATTAACTTATAAGGTTATTGCAGGAACAGGTGGTGATAACAATAATTTATTTACACTGAAAGATTCTGTATTAGTTAATAAGAGAAAATTAGATGATGCAGATACCTTAAAAGTAAGAGTATCAGTTACTGATCAAAATAACTTGACTGTAGAAAAAATAATCAAGTTTGTTAATATTGATTGTGTGACTAAGCCAACCTTGTTAGTAAATGCTTTAACTACGGCATGTTTACCAAACGGTGCTAACTTAACAGATACTGCATTACTTAAAGGAACAAATACAACAGGTTTAACATTTACTTACTTTACTGATGTAGATGCCATTACAAAAGTGACTGATCCAACGAAGGTAGCCACTGCAGGTGTTTACTATATTAAAGCAATAAATGCAGCTGGTTGTGGTGTCATAAAACCAATTGAAGTAAAAACCCTAGCGGCAACTGCTGTTCCAAAAATTACAGCATCTGCTGCTTGTCTAAACCAAACAGCTCCAATCACTGTAGCATATACTGCTACTGCTGGAACAAGATTGGTATGGTATGGTACAGCTGCAACTGGTGGAACTGCCACTTCAACTGCACCAGTATTTAGTGCTGCGGCTGTCGGAACTACTAGCTTCTATGCTGCTCAAGTTGATACAGCTAAAGGTTGTGTAAGTGACAGAGTTAAAGTAGATGTGGTTGTAAGCGCAATTCCTACTGCTGGTACTATTACAAGAGATGCAGATGGTTATTTAGTATCTTCTGGTAAGGCTGGATTTAAATGGTATGATGCACAAAATGTACTTGTAGATAGCGTAAATGCTAAGTTTAAACCAACAACTCCTGGTAGCTATACTATGAAGTATAGTGAGAATGGTTGTACAAGTACTGCAAGTGTTGCATACTATTACTTAATTACTGATGTGATCAACTTAAGTGCAACTGAATACATTAAATTAGCACCGAATCCTTTTGTGAACTACTTAAATATTGACTTCGTGGTGAAAGGCTATCAAAAATTAAACATTGATGTCTTTGCAACTTCAACAGGAGCAAGAGTAGCCTCTAAACAAGGATTATTTGCTGGTACTAGAGTTTCATTTGCTGAGTTATCTGCTGGAATATACATCTTCAGAGTATCTTCACCAGACGGTAAGTTGAGCTATCAATTTAAAATGGTAAAATTATAAATCTATAAAAGTTAACAATATGAAATACTTTAAACTGTTATTAGTAGCTATTCCTTTCTTACTTTACTCATGTAGTAAAGGAGGAGATTCGCCTACGCCAGTAGTACCGCCAGTAGTTCCACCAGTAGTGGTAACAGAAGCGGATATCGCTTTCAAAGTAGAGATAGGGACAGCTGAAATTGATTATACAAAAATCTATGGTGCAGTGGGTGCCTCACAGGCAATCAATGTAAATGTAACTTCTGCCTTACCAAAAGACGGAGTAACTATAGATGTGAAAGTAACGAAGGATGCGGATAACTCATCTGTGTTTACTAATAGCATTTCTAGTACTGCAGGTGCAGCAAATGCGGTTACTATTACTAGTTTGTCACCAGGCGTTTTGTCTACAGCTACTGTTGTAGTTACTTCTAAAACAAAAGCGACTAACACAGCAACTAAGACTTTCAAAATAGCGGCTAAATAGTAGAAGTCAAGCCCCCAAATAATACAACCCTTGTAAATCTAGTATTTGCAAGGGTTTTTTTTATTTGCGACGCAGTTCGTATCGAATGGAATCGGGGTATCCAATGGCATCTACATAAATGACATTTTTATTTTTGTCAAAGTAAAATTTAAGAACTCTTTCTTTAATCACTTCAAATTGATTGTTGTCTAAAGCAGGTTTAGCAGAAGTGGTTACATAGGTTGTGGGTTGAATTATTTGCCTATTGTTATTATTAACACTCATGTTAGGCTGATAATTTGTGGGAGCTGGTTTGTTTTGAGGGCTGCGATTATAAGAACTATAATCAAAGGTTAGTATATAGCCAGTTTCATTTAAGGACTTAGTTTTATAAGGCCCTAATTTTGAAATAACAACAGCCTCGGATTTATCGATCCAATTATCGGTTTGTATTTTGCTCATTGGAATGACTATTTTTTTATAGGGGGAGCAAGCAACTAGAACGAACATGCCGAAATAGATTATTTTTTTCATATGTTTTAAAATGCAATAAGGGCAATTTGGGAAATGAATAGATCTTTTATAAATATAAGCAATTCTTAAGCTGGTGGAATTTTGATTGTAAAGCTTTTAAGGCAAGCAAAAAAAAGCCCCTAACTCATTGAAAGTTAAGGGCTTTTGCGGACCGGACGGGA
>CAINWZ010000051.1 GCA_903854725.1 uncultured Bacteroidota bacterium | reverse complement strand
TATCAAAGATAAAGTAGGCAATAGCCTTCTTATACCCTCTATATTCATTGATTTTACTCAATATTTGATCCAAAAAGCGATTGAGGAACAAAATAGGTATTTGCTAAGGGTTTAAAGTAAGTAGCATTGATAAATTATTGTAAAGATTATCTTATTTTCAAGAATAATATAATACCTATGGAAGTACACCACCCACACCACCCAACACATAAGAAAAATTGGTCTGAATATTTATTGGAATTTTTTATGTTATTCTTTGCAGTTACGCTGGGCTTCTTTGCAGAAAACCAAAGAGAGCATTTTGTTGAAAGACATAGAGAAAAACAATACATGGAAAGCATGATGACAGACTTAGAGAAAGATAAAATTGAGTTGCAGAATGCAAGAAAATATACTACTACACAAATAGCCAATATTGATACTGCTATAGGATTATTGACAAAAGGTAATTGGAATAAGGAAAATATAAAAACAATGTATAGGGTTAGTTTAAAAACAGGTGGTAATAGGCCAATTTCATTTGCAGAAAGCACTTCAACACAGTTAAAAACCGGCGGAATGCGTTTAATTGAAGACAAAAAAATAACAAATCTTATTACTGATTATTGGCAATTAATTGCTCAAATGAATCAATATCAATCTACTTCATTAGACAATTATAAAATGACCGTAAAAAATATGACCTATAAAATTATAGATGGTACAAACTATATTAATGTAAAAAATAGAGTCATAAATGACAATGCTGTGTTAATGACTTATGATGCAATGTATTTAAAAGAATATAATAATAGATTATTAAATTTGAAATTTGACTTAAAAAATTATATGGTAGATTTCTTTTACGATAGAATTGATAGTACAATAAAAAAATTACAGAAAGAAATTACACTTAAATATAAAATAACTCCAGAAAAAGAATAATTATAAATTAACCTTATTCATAAAAAATATAATTAACACTATATGAAATATATTTTCTTTTTATTAGTATCAACTATCTGCTTAACAAGTACTGCACAGGCTCCTAAAAGAATAAACTTTACTCCAAGTAACTATTTTTCTTTTTTTGCTGCAGCTACTAAGCCTGTATTAACCATTCTACCTGGAGATACTATTTATACTAGCTCCGTTGATTGTGATGGTTTTGATAAATACGGAACCAAGCGCTCTATAGGTGAGGCCCAAAACCCTTTAACAGGGCCTTTTTATGTGGAAGGTGCCGAAGAAGGTGATATTATACAAGTAACTTTTACTGACATGAAATTTAGTAGAAATACAGCATTGTGTTTACCCTACTTTCATGAACGTAGCTTGCCCACCTCTATTACGGATCTGGTAAAAAATAATCTTAAGCCTATTGTGTGGGATTTAGATTTAAAGAAAAATAAAGCTAAGCTTCAAGCACCCACAGCACATTTAAAAAACTTTGAGGTTTCTATTAGCCCTTTTCTAGGTTGTGTAGGTTTAGCTGCTCCTAAAGGGCAAGAAGTGGGCACTGGTGATGCAGGCCCCTTTGGCGGCAATATGGATTTTAATCGTATTACTAAAAATGCCTCCGTATTTATGCCCGTATATAATAAAGGAGGACTTTTGTATTTAGGTGATGGTCATGCAGCGCAAGGAGATGGAGAAATTAATTGGATGGCCTTAGAAACCTCTTTAGATTATGCATTCACCGTTAAGCTTATTAAAAGCCCTTCTACAAAATTAGCTTACCCAAGAGTTGAAGATGCTACTTATATTATGACAGTTGGCTTAGATGCTAGCCTTGATAACGCTTTAAAAATTGCCTCAAAGGGAATGTTAGCCTGGTTACAAGAAGATTACAATTTAACCATTGAAGAAGCAACACAAGTAATGGGTTCTTCATTAGAATATAAAATTGCAGAAATTGTAGATCCTCAAGTTGAAATTGTGGCAATGATTAAAAAAACGGTACTAAGTAAAATTAATAAGCGTTAAGTTTATACCTATGAAAAAAATAATTTGGCTAGTCATTTTTACCCCATTTATACTAGCTGCTCAAAAACCAGTGGTCAAAATTAAATCTGGCGCAATAAGTGGCATTGAAAAAAACGGCGTAGTTATTTTTAAAGGTATACCCTTTGCGCAACCTCCTGTAGGCGATCTTCGTTGGAAAGCACCTCAACCCGTAAAGCCTTGGAAAAATATTAAAGAGTGTACTGCTTTTGGCGCAAGCCCTATGCAACCAAGTCCTGTTCCCTTTATGTGTTGGTCTTCGGAATATTTAATTCCTAAAGAACCTATTGATGAAGACTGTTTGTATTTAAATGTTTGGGCTCCTAAAAAAACAGTTAAGAAAAAAGCGGTATTGGTTTATATATATGGTGGTGGGTTTAGAAGCGGTGGCGCTGGTTGTCCCATTTACGATGGTGAAGCTGTGGCCAATAAAGATGTTGTGTTTGTAAGTATAAATTATAGAGTAGGCGTTTTTGGATTTTTGTCACATCCTGAATTAAGCAAAGAAGCACCTTATCATAGTTCTGGCAATTATGGTTTGTTAGATATGGTGGCCGCTTTACAATGGGTAAGAGATAATATTGAATCTTTTGGTGGGGATCCTAATAAAGTAACTATTGCTGGGCAATCTGCTGGTGCTTTTGCTGTTAATTTTTTATGCGCTTCCCCTTTAACAAAAGGGTTAATACATGGGGCGATTGCCGAAAGTGGTGGAAGTATTTTGACAAGTTCTATCAGACCTAATATTCAATTAAAGCAAGCTGAAGAATTAGGTGTTGCTTTTGCAAAAAATTTGGCTTGTAGTTCTATTCAAGCATTAAGAAGTAAATCGGCTCAAGAAATTTTAGCTACGAATGGTGGTCTAAGTGCGCCTTTTGAAGATGGTTATTTTTTACCCAAATCTATTTTTTCGATTTATGAAAAGGATGAACAGAATGATGTACCCTTATTATTAGGTTGGAATGAAGATGATAAAATAATGGGCAAGCCTGCTCCTGCAAAAGAATATATAGCATCCATTCAAAAACAATTTGGCGCAAAAGCAGAAGCTGTTTTATCATTATATCCTGGCAATACAGAAGAAGCTGCTGCACAATCACAAGGTGATATGAGTAGAGACCAAGCTTTTGGTGTACAAGGTTTTACATGGGCCAATATGCAATCTGCCATAGGGAAGTCCCCAGTATATGTTTATAATTTTAATAGAAAACTTCCTTCAAGTAGCCCCGAGACAGACTTTGGTGCATTTCATACAGCAGAAGTAGCCTTTGCTTACGATAATTTATTTACAGTAAATAGACCTTGGGAAAAGGCCGATTATGCATTGGCTAAGAGTATGTCCACCTATTGGACCAATTTTGTTAAAACAGGTAACCCAAATGATGCAAGTTTAGTTAAATGGCCCGTATACAATATAAGGACTATGCAAGTACTTCAATTAGATAAGAAAATCGAGAGCGTTAAACTACCTACACAGAAAAAGTTGGAACTACTTTCTACTTTGAATTAAATAATTTAAATTCGATATGAGTTTCGAGTCTTATTTATTTTAAACAAACTATCTATTTATATGAAAAAATATGTAGCCACCTTATTATTAATTTTTGCAGTAGTAATTCTTTTTGCACAAAATAAAACCGATCAAACTCCTGGTCAAAAGTTTACTATTGTAGACAAAACACCCATTAAAATTCAGTCGTTAAGTGCTATTAATAGCGCAACTTTAAATTTAAAACAAACATTCAACTGCAGCTTATTTGAAGACCTTGTAATAGATGGCACTGTAGTTATAAAAAAAGGTACTCCTGTAACCGCAACCATTGATGCCATTGAGCCTTCTAAAACAAATGGCAGACCTGCCAAATTAAATATCTTGTATTCTATTAATGCCCCCGATGGCTCTAAAATTTATTGCAAAAGTGAAAATGTTGGTTATGGCAGTAACTTTGCTAAAAAATCGGGCAATTTTTTTAGCACTGCTTCCTATACTACATTAGGTTTAGGACTTGCAATGGGAATCATTAAAGGAAAGGATGAAAATGGCCTAAGTATTTTTATATTTAGTGCTGTTATTGGTGGCGCATTAGGTATTGCAGGTTTATTAACCACCCCATTTAGATTAATAAAGGGGGGTGAGGTTAAAATAGGCACTGGAGAAATAATAGAAACGCTGGTAGATAGAGATGCTATCATATATATGCCTATTAGAAGCTAGACGTTTAAAGATTTGACGGCTTTTTCTTCTTATTAACAACTCATTATCAATTTATTACGAAATAATAGCCGCTACTACTTTTTTTAATTAATTTGAGTAAAATTAATACTATGAAAAAAGTACTTGCACTACTCTCTTTTGCATTCATTTTTGTTTTTGCGAAAGCTCAGGAATCTACTAGTTATCAAAAACCTTCCAAAGAAATTGCCGACTTATTGTTAGCCCCTCCCACTCCAACCATTAGTGTGGATGGAAAAGCCCAATACATGTTGGTCATGGAAAGAAGTTTTTATCCTACGGTAGAAGAATTAGGCCAACCAGAATTTAAAATTGCTGGCATACGTATTAATCCAAATAATTTTTCTTTATCTAGACAAAATTTTATCAAGCAGCTTAGTCTCAAAAATTTAGTCTCTGGAAAAATGATTTCCATTGCGGGATTACCTTCTAATTTATCGGCGTTGAATCCTACTTGGAATCCTTCAGAAGATAAAATTGCATTTTTCAATGTTTCTGCAACAGCTGTAGATGTTTGGGTAATTGATATAAAAACAAGCACTTGTAGTAAAATAAATAAAAGTACAGTAAATATTGTTTTAAGTAATAGCTTAATTTGGTTAGATGATGCAACAGTACTTTATAAAATTAATACCCATTCTGCTGCTCAAATGAACAAGAAGCCTATTACACCTAAAGGACCAACGATTCAAGAAAGTTTAGGCAAGGTAGCACCAAGTGTTACTTATCAAGATTTAATTAAATCACCATACGATGAATATGCATTTGAATTTTTAGCAACTGCTCAATTGGTAAAAAATAAAGCAGGCCGTGAAACAAAAATTGGTTCCCCTGCTATTATAAGTTCTATAGACTTATCTCCAGATAAAAATTATTTTTTAACGCGTACTATTAATAAACCATTTTCATACTTAGTAACTGTTAATGGCTTTGCTACTAGCGTAAACGTAACAGATCTAAATGGTAAAGTGGTAAAAACTATTGCCGATTTAGCTTCTGCAGAAACTACGCCTAGTGGTTATGACAACGTTCAAAATGTTGCAAGAGCATTTGATTGGAAAGATGACGAAGGCGCTACTATTACGTATGCGCTTCCATTAGATAGTGGAATTATGAAAAAAAATGTGCCTTTTCACGATGTCGTGATGGCCTTAACTGCTCCATTTACTGGCAGTCCTAAAGAATTATTCAAAACCACCACTAGATACAGCAGAACTGCATGGGGTAATGAACATATTGCTTTAGTAACTGAAATGTTACGAAGCAAACAACAATATAAAGTAAGCAGATACGACGCAAGCATTAATACCTTGACCACTTTATACCAAGGAAATATGACCGACGCTTATACCAATCCTGGGAGCCCGGTAACAACCAAAAATAAATACAATCGCGATGTAATTGCGATGACTAATAATGGTCAAGCCATTTTAATGAATAACACTACTGGCGCTTCTCCAAAAGGAGATTTGCCCTACTTGGCTTCATTTGATTTAACTACTAAGGCCAACACTATTTTATGGCGTTGTGCTGAAGATAATTTTGAAATGGTGATGGAAGTAGTTGATATCAATAATTTAAAAGTAATTACTAGAAGAGAAACTGAAAAAGAAGTACCTAACTATTATATTAGAAGTATTAAGGATAATAGTAAAAATGCAATTACTAATTTTACAAACCCATACACAAGTATGGAAGGCGTAACTAAAGAAAAGATTAAGTATACAAGAAAAGATGGTGTTGATTTAACAGGCGATTTATATTTACCTAAAGGATATGATAAAGTAAAGGATGGTCCGCTTCCAACCTTAATATGGGCTTATCCAAGAGAGTTTACAAGTGCTGCAGATGCTAGTCAAATTAGAGGTAATCAACATAAATTTACTTTATTGAGTTGGGGATCGCCCGTGTTTTATGTAACACAAGGGTATGCTATTTTAGACAATGCCGAAATGCCAATTGTTGCAACTTCTCCAGACAAAAAGCCGAACGACGATTTTGTGAATCAATTAATTTTAAATGCTAATGCTGCTATAGATAAATTAGTAGACTTAGGCGTAGGTGATAGAACTAAGATGGCCGTTGGTGGTCATAGTTACGGGGCCTTTATGACGGTAAACCTATTAGCACATTGTAATTTATTTAAAGCAGGTATTGCTAGAAGTGGTGCGTATAATAGAACGCTAACTCCCTTTGGATTTCAAAATGAAGAGCGTACTTTTTGGCAAGCAAAGGATTTATATTTAGAAATGAGCCCGTTTGCATTTGCTGATAAAATAAAAACACCTTTATTAATGACGCATGGCGAAATGGATGACAATACAGGTACTTTCCCTATTAATAGTGAAAGATTATATGCTGCGATTAAAGGACACGGTGGTACTGCTAGATTTGTTTATTTGCCTTATGAAGCACATGGATATAAAGGAAAAGAAAATGTATTGCATTTATTATGGGAACAAGGAAGATGGTTGGATAAGTATTTAAAAGGTAAATAAGGGAATAAATAAGTATTAACTTTGCAAAAATTAGCCATAAAGCCAAAATCATGCAAAAATTAATATTAATATTTTTAGCAGCCTTTATATTGCAAACGAGCTTTGCCCAAAAAACAGAACGAAAAGGTGAATTTTATTTTTCTTGGGGTTATAATAAAGAATATTATACACTATCAAATGTGGTAATTAGTCAACCCGAATTAAATAATAATTTTACTTTTAAAAATACTTTGTTAGTGGATAATCCAGGTTGGAATGATGGTTTATTTACGAAAGCATTAAGTATTCCCCAATACAATTACCGATTTGGTTATTTTTTAGATAAAAATAAGGACTTAGCTTTTGAGATAAATTTTGATCATACAAAAGCATTATTTAAAGACAATCAGCTTATACATTTGTCTGGGACTTTTAATGGCGTTACTACAGATTCTAGCTTTATTTTCTCTAAGTCGGGGCAAGGCACTGCCGAAAATTATTATTACTTAAATAATGGTGCTAATTTTTTATTATTCAATATTGTAAAGCGTAAACGATTTAAAAATTTATCAAATAATTTCATACAAATAGACGGTTTGGCAAAAGCCGGTATTGGCCCCTTAATTCCACATGTAGAAAATAAATTATTCGGTCAAAAAAATAATAAAAAATTTCAATTTGGCGGCTGGAATACGGGACTCGAATATGCGCTAAGAAGTACCATTAAAAAAAGGTTGTACCTTGAATTCGCAGGCAAATTAGATTACGCTTATTATTATAATCTTGAAGTATACAAAGGTACAGCTGAACAAGCTTTTGGCACCATGGAGTTTATCTTAAGCATGGGCTATAACTTTCCCATGGGGCCTAAATTGAAAAAATAATTTAGGTGCTTCTTATGGGCGCAGGCTCTTTTTTTACTTGTATAGTAGTATCTTCCATTTTAATACAAGCAAAAAATAACATAGAAATTACTAGAAGCGTAAGTAATAATTTAAAATTTTTCATATAATTTTTGAATGTAAATAAATCATTAAAGTCTTAGATTCACATAAAATTATAAAAATATATTTTACAATGAAAATAAAAAGCACACTCCCACTATTAATTTTAACATTTTTTTGCGTCATTTTAACAAGTTGTACAACTTCTTCGACAAACCCTAAAGAGGGTTTTATTGAAGTTACAGGAGGTAAGGTTTGGTATCGCATCAACGGCACAGGCACTAAGCCAGCACTGCTTTTATTACACGGGGGGCCAGGCTCTTCTAGTTATGGACTAGAGAATTTAAAAGAATTAAGCATAGACCGCCCTGTAATTTTTATTGACCAATTAGGTTGTGGGAGGTCTTCTAGAATTTCCGACACTTCTTTAATGACCATCGAAAATTATGTAGAGCAACTGGAACAAATTAGAAAAGCCCTTCATCTTGAAAATTTTTACCTGTACGGCCATTCTTGGGGTACTATGTTAGGTATTGATTATTATATAAAATATCCAGCTCAAGTAAAATCTATTATTTTTAGCAGCCCTTTATTTAGTACAGAATATTGGACCAAAGATGCAGATACTCTAATTGCTACCTTGCCTGATTCTATCCAAAAGCATATTAGAGAAAATGAAAAAAATAAAACCTACGATAACCCAGCTTATCAAAATGCAGTTACACTTTATTATAAAAACTTTTTAAGAAGAACTGAAAGAACACAAAGTCAAAAAGATACTGCTAAATTATTTTCAGGCGCTAATGTATATGAATTCATGTGGGGACCCAGTGAATTTACAGCAACGGGCAATTTGCTTACCTATAATCGCTTAGCATATCTTTCTACTATTAAAGTGCCTACTTTATTGGTTGCTGGCGAATTTGATGAAGCAAGGCCTAGCACGATTCAACGTTATCAAACAATGATTCCAGGTGCCGAATTTAAAATGATAAAAAATTCAGGTCATGCAACTATGCAAGATAATAAAGAAGAATACCTTGCAACACTTAAAGCATTTTTAGATAAAGTAGATAATTTGCACCAATAACGCAAATTGTTATTCTTCCCCTATTTAACGAGCCCGTATACTAGTACTTGATTGGAAAAAGTAGCTAAGTATACATGCCCATTGGCAATAGTGGGTGAACAAAATTTTGCAAAAGAGGGAACATAATCTCCGGGATTATTATTACTATTCCATAATTCTTTTGTGATGTCGTTTGCATCAAAGGCTCTTAAAATGCCTTTTTGTGTTCCGTTTTCTGCATCCCCAGCACTTGCATAAAATGCCCAAACAATTCCTGTACCCGCTTTCCCATTATCAGAAGATACAGATATCATTGCCCCAGTTTGGCCCGATGGTCCTGGTAGATTAGAAAATGTTTGATTGGTATTAAATGTACTAGTGGCTCTATCAAATTCTAAAGCTCTTAATTTATCATTCTCGGACCATACATATGCAAACTCTTTGTTGGCCCCCTTATAATAAGCAGGCTGACAATGTAAATTACCAACTATTTTAATGGCTTGTTTTACATTATTAAAATTTGATGAATATCCTCCTAAATTATCTTTATCCAAAATATATAAATAACCATCTTTGGCTCCCGTAAAATAAATATTTGAATTAGGCACTAGCATAGAGCCCATTACGCCATAGTCTGCATCCGTAATATTCATATTAACATAATTGTAAGGAGTGAAAAAGCTTGCAACTTTTAATGACATATTACTAGAAGGAGTAAGTTTTATAGCACTTTCCGACCTTCCTAATAAATTTTCTGGAAAAATACTAGCTATATTTTCGGCAGTTCCATTGCCAGGTATTTTACTATATGGGCTAGGAGTACCAACGGTTCCATTCCCAGACACTATATATAAATTGCCTCCTTCATCAGCTGCAATTCCCATTCCACTTTGCCATATACCTCCTTCTTCACCATCAGGTGTAGTATTATAAACATATTGTTGTTGTAAACTTTTTGCATCATACCCCAATACCCAGCCATGATAAGGATTCCAATCGCAATGCGCAGCATAAGAAATATATACAACCCCATTGACTAAAGCCAATCCTTGTCTTTGATTGTTTTTTAGCGGATCAAAAGGCACTTTCCCATTAACACTAGCATCCCCCTTCCCATCCGCTTGCGCGGTAATTTCAACGGGACTATTTATTTTTTCATTACCCGTCACTAAATCAACGGCATGTAAATGTTGCTTAAAGACAGCTCCGTCTGTACTTCTTGCCACAAAATAAATTGTCTTTGTAACTGAATCAATAACAGGTGTGCCAATAATGCCAATGGAAGCGGTAATATTTAAATAAGGTGTACACCAAGAAGATTTCATGTCGTTGGCATTAGGTGTTCTCATTCCATTGACCGTATAATTTTTTTTCCAATATAATTTATTAGAATCTGCATCATAGGCATATAATGTATTACTAACCGTTGCAATGAATACTACATTGCGCTTTGCTCCATTCATTTCAAAATTGCCCATAACCAAGGGCTGCGCATACACTTCATCGTCTACAGCTAAAGAATATAATTTTCTAAACTGTGAAGCATTTACAGTAGTTGTATTTAAAACTGTTTCATTACTATTATGCCCCGTTCGACCATTATCATTATGCTGTGTAGTCACCGATATATGTTGTACATTAGGAGTAGCAATTATATTCGTAGTAGAATCTATGGGGAGTTTGTTAGTGGGTAAGTCGGTTAGTGATTGCGCTTTTTTACAACCATTGGTAAAAAATAAAATGATCAAAAGAGAAAAAAAAGATGCCAAATTTTTATGTAAAACCATTGTTACAGTGTATTGAATAATTAATATAGATTTGAATCCTAAAATTAACTAATTAAATTGCCAATAAATAAATAACCCTCCTTAAAATGACAAACTCAAGAAGAAATTTTATGAAACAAGCTGGCGCCACTATGGGTGCTTTAAGTTTGCCTAACTTATTACAGGCAGCTCCTTCTGATAATATTGATAAGAAAAAAATTGTCTGCTTAGGCGGACACCCTGATGACCCAGAAAGTGGCTGTGGAGGAACTTTAGCCAAATTAAGAAAGGCTGGTCATGAGGTGACTATTATTTATTTAACCACCGGAGAAGCAGGCATACCAGGCACTTCTCATGATAAAGCAGCTAGTATTAGAAAAGCCGAAGCCATTGCTGCTTGTAAAATTTTAGATGCTAAATATATATTTGCAGGTCAAATTGATGGTGATAGTGTTATGAACAATGAATGGGTGGAAAAAATTAAAACAATCATTGCTACTGAAAATCCAGATATTGTTTTTACCCATTGGCCTCTAGATGTTCATAAAGACCATCAAATTGCCAGCTTATTAGGTATTCAAGCCTGGGTAAGACTTGGTAAGAAATTTCTTTTATACTTTTTTGAAGTGTGTACCGGCGAACAAACTTTTATCTTTCATCCCACCGACTATGTTGATATTTCAGCAACACAACAGCAAAAAAAGGATGCTCTTTATTGTCATGTAAGTCAAGACCCACCGGGTATTTATCAATGTGGCCATGCTGCTATGGAAGATTTCAGAGGCAGGGAAATGGGCGTTACGGCTGCAGAAGCCTTTATTAGAATGAATGGAAAATTATTTTTATTTTAATTAATTTTACATATTAATAAACTACCATGCGATTACATTTAATTTTATTTGGTTTCCTTTTACCATTTATAGGCATAGAGGCTCAATCACAAACTACATCCACTGGCTTTAGCATAATACCCTTAGGCGTGAAAGGAGGATTGGATGAAGCCAACCTGTCTTCTTATATGTTAGCAGCAAAAGGTTCCAACAATTATATTTGTTTAGATGCGGGCACCATTCATGCTGGCTTACAAAAAGCAGTAGCTACTAAATTATTTACCGAAACAAGTGCTGAAGAAGTGCAAAAAAATAATATTAAAGCTTACTTTATCTCTCACGCGCATTTAGATCATGTAGCAGGATTAATTTTAAATTCACCCAACGATGTAGCAAAAAATATTTTTGGTTTCACATCTGTTATTGAAATACTTAAGAATAATTATTTTACTGCAAAAAGCTGGGCCAACTTTGGCAGCGAAGGCGATAAGCCAATTTTAAATAAGTATACCTACAACTATTTAACCCCAGGCAAAGAAATAGAAGTGGCCCAAACAGAATTAAAAGTAACACCTTATATACTTAGCCATGTTAATCCTTATGAAAGCAGTGCTTTTTTAGTGCGTAACAATAATAGTTATTTATTATACCTAGGTGATACGGGTGCAGATGTTGTAGAAAAATCTACTCAATTAAATTTATTATGGAAGGCAGTAGCAGATAAGGTTGTAGCCAAAACACTTAAAGCTATTTTTATAGAAGTGTCGTTTAATAATGCTATGCCAGACAAATCATTATACGGTCACTTAACCCCTCGTTTATTACTGCAAGAAATGAAAGAATTAAATAAACTTTCAAATGGCCAACTTCCCAATGTGCCTATCTATATTACCCATATCAAGCCTTGTGCAACTTGTGAAGCTTCCATTAAAAAGGAACTGGCAGTAGGTAATACCGAAGGCCTTACCATAAAGTATGTAGAACAAGGGAAGGCCATTGAGCGCTAACCACTTATCCAATTTTCATTGTACTTTACTAGAGATTACTTAATTTAAGTGTCTAATTCACTCAGTAATTGGTTCGCTTCCTATTATCACATATTTAAAATAAATACTATGTCAAACAGTAACAAAAACAGCAATAACAGCTCACGTCGTAGCTTTTTATACCAAAGCTCATTAGCTTCATTAGGTTTAGTGTTCATGGGCAAAAACGGATTGGCTGCTAATTCATTATTCATGGCAAAACCAAATTCTCTAATTAAAGGAGTACAAATTGGTGCTATTACATATTCTTTTAGAAGCATGCCGGGCAGCGCAGAACAATTATTGCAATATTGTAAAGACGCTGGTCTTAGTGCTATTGAATTAATGGGTGATCCAGCAGAAGCTTATGCAGGAAGTCCAGTAGGTTTAATGGCTCCAATGAATTTTGGACCTCCCGCAGCGAATCAACCTGCTAAACCTCAAATGTCTCGTGAAGAATTTATGAAAAATATGGAAGAAAGAAATGCAAAAGCAATAGCATGGAGAGAGACTGCGTCTATGGATAAATTTGTGGAATTAAGAAAAATGTTCAATGACGCTGGAATTACTATATATGCATTTAAGCCAGATGCTGCATTGGGGATGAAAAGCACTGATGCCGAAATTGATTACGCAATGCGCGCTGCAAAAGCATTAGGTGCCACTTCAGTAAATGTAGAGTTACCAGAAAATGCAGCTCATTCTAAAAGATTAGGTGAGTTTGGTTTGAAACATAAAGTATATGTTGGTTATCACGCACATACACAGGCAACGGATACTGCTTGGGATGTAGCCTTAAGTCAATCTCCTTACAATGCAATGAACTTAGACTGCGGTCATTATATTGCAGCAGGTGGAGCAAATACAAAAGATACTTTATTGGCTTTGATAGATGCAAAACATGACCGTATAACAAGCATGCACATTAAGGATCGTAAGAATAAAGAGAATGGTACAAAGAACATGCCTTGGGGTCAAGGAGATACGCCTCTTAAAGAAATTCTTACTTTATTAAAAACTAAAAAGTATAAAATTCCTGCCACTATTGAATTAGAATATGATATTCCAGCAGATTCCGATGCAGTGAAAGAAACAAAGAAATGTTTCGAGTATGCTAAATCTCTTTTAGAAGGATAATTTATGAACCAAGAAATTGCAAAAAATATTTTCGTACATCATGTATTTTTTTACTTAAAAAATGCGGAGTCTGTAGCAGATAAAAGTAAATTATTGGAAGGCTTGCATAAGTTAGCAACCATTGAATGTATACGTTTTTCAGATATTGGAACACCCGCCGATACCAATAGATCG
>CAINWZ010000050.1 GCA_903854725.1 uncultured Bacteroidota bacterium | reverse complement strand
ATTTTCTCAGCAGACTTGTCTACCAAGTTGTGATCGTAAGATTGTAATTTTATTCTAATTCTTTGAGACATAGCTATTTTTCCCAAATTATCTTGGGGTTGCAAAGGTAATGGGTTGTAGGGTAACATTCAAGAAATATTGCCCTTTTTTTAAATTATTTTTAAAAAAGCCACAAGCACTAAAAAAGCCCCAAAAGGGGCTTTTAATATCATCAGAGTAGTTTTTGAGACCTTAATATTGTTTTAAAGGTCCCAAAAACTAAAAAAGCCCAAAAAGGGGCTTTTAATATCATTAGAGTAGTTTTTGAGACCTTTATATTGTTTTAAAGGTCCCAAAAACTAAAAAAGCCCCAAAAGGGGCTTTTAATATCATCAGAGTAGTTTTTGAGACCTTTATATTGTTTTAAAGGTCCCAAAAACTAAAAAAGCCCCTCTCTTTTTACGGAGAAGGGCTTTTTTATATTGATAATCAATTCTTTAAGTAAAAAGGCCTATTCGTCATCTTTCACTTTTCCTTTGTTCTTAGCCATAACTTCCTCAGCAATATTGTTCGGTGCTGGGTTATAGTGGCTAAACTCCATCGTTGAAGTCGCACGACCAGAGCTTAATGAACGTAATTGAGTTACATATCCAAACATTTCACTCAAAGGCACTTTCGCTTTAATAACTTGTAAGTTACCACGGCTATCCATACCTTCTAACATTCCACGACGACGGTTTAAGTCACCGGTAACATCTCCCATGTATTGATCAGGTGTAACCACTTCCACTTTCATGATAGGCTCTAATAAAGTAGGCTTCGCTTTTTTACCTGCATTTCTGAAGGCAGCTTTAGCACATAATTCAAAAGACATTGAATCAGAATCCACATCATGGTAACTACCATCGGTAATACGCACTTTCATGTTGTTCACTGGGTAACCAGCTAAAACACCTTGTGTCATGGAAGTTTCAAAACCTTTATTAATTGCAGGAATAAATTCTTTTGGAATAGATCCTCCGAAAATATCATTTACAAATTGGAAATGCTTGTCTTTGTTTTCAGTTAACCATTCAACATCTGCAGGTCCAATTTCAAATTCGATATCAGCAAATTTACCACGACCACCAGATTGTTTCTTCAACACTTCACGGTGCTCAATCATTTTACCGAATGCTTCTTTGTAAGCAACCTGAGGGTTACCTTGGTTGATCTCTACTTTAAATTCACGACGCATACGATCTACAATAATCTCTAAGTGTAATTCACCCATTCCAGATAAAATTGTTTGACCTGTATCTTCGTCTGTCTTCACACGTAAAGTAGGATCTTCCTCTACTAATTTTGCAATAGCCATACCCATTTTATCAACGTCAGCTTGCGTCTTAGGCTCAACTGCTACAGAGATAACTGGTTCTGGAATAAACATATTCTCTAATACAATTGGATGGTTCTCATCACATAAAGTATCTCCTGTTTTAATTTCTTTAAATCCTACCGCTGCTGCGATATCACCTGCTTCGATAAAATCGATTGGGTTTTGTTTGTTCGCAAACATTTTCATGATACGAGAAATACGCTCGTTCTTTCCACTACGCATATTCTTTACATAAGAACCTGCATCCAAATGACCAGAGTAACATCTGAAGAACGCTAAACGTCCAACGAAAGGATCTGTCATAATTTTAAATGCCAATGCAGCAAATGGTTCTTTTGCATTTGGTTTACGGTAAACTTTTTCTCCTGTATCTGGATCAGTACCTTCTGTATCATCTACATCTACTGGTGAAGGCAAGTAACGACAAACTGCATCTAATGCTGTTTGTACACCTTTGTTTTTAAAAGATGATCCGCACATCATAGGAACAATACTTAAATCGATTGTTGCTTTACGAATAGCTTCATGTACTTCCGCTTCAGAAATAGAATCCGGATTTTCGAAAAACTTCTCCATTAATTTATCATCGTATTCTGCTACGGCTTCAATTAACTGCGCTCTCCAATAATCCACATCTTCTTTCATATCATCAGGAATAGGATTTTCTACATAAGTCATTCCTTCTGTAGCATCATCCCAAATAATTGCTTTCATTCTAATTAAATCCACTACACCAGTGAAATTATCTTCTGCACCAATTGGCAATTGTAATGGCACCGCTTTAGCACCTAACATTTCTCTTACTTGTGTTACCACCATTAAGAAATCGGCACCAGCACGATCCATTTTATTAACGAATCCAATACGTGGAACTTTATAACGATTTGCTTGACGCCAAACTGTTTCTGATTGAGGCTCTACTCCATCTACTGCAGAAAACAATGCGATCAAACCATCCAATACACGCATAGAACGTTCTACCTCTACGGTAAAATCCACGTGACCTGGAGTATCAATAATATTGAAATAATAATCTTTTGTTCTATCATCTTT
>CAINWZ010000049.1 GCA_903854725.1 uncultured Bacteroidota bacterium | reverse complement strand
TTCTGCGGAGAGTTAGGGATTCGAACCCCAGGACCTGTTACAGTCAACAGTTTTCAAGACTGCCGCATTCGACCGCTCTGCCAACTCTCCGCGGCAAATGTAGGAAGGGAAACCCAATTTTGCAAAAAATACTTGTATTTAATGGGGTTAAACAATTGCTCTAATTTATTGACTACCATGTATCTTTACAAAAATGGTCTAGGTGAAAGAATTGTCGGCACTGAATGTGTTTTTTTGGAAATATAGGTTCCGGTTTTTTACCGGTATTCTATTGGTTATAGCAACCAATTACTTGGCTGTTTTGGCACCTCAAATTACTGGTTATGTGGTGGGGCTAGTGCAAGCCAAATTGCCTGGAGGCAAACCAGCCCCTTCCTTACACAACGAAATTATTGTGAATTGGATTAGTAGTATTAGCAATAACAACCATTTTAGTTTTGCTTGGTTAATTACTTTTTGCAGTGTGACCATTTTAGTATTGGCTATCGTAAGAAGCATTTTTATGTTTTTTATGCGCCAAACTATAATTGTAATGAGTAGACATATAGAATTTGATCAAAAAAATCAAGTATATGCGCATTATCAAAAATTAGACACTGAATTTTATAAAACACATAGCACTGGCGATTTAATGAGCCGTATTACAGAAGATGTGAGTAGGGTTAGAATGTATACTGGACCTTCCTTAATGTATTTGATTAATTTGGTTTCTTTAATAGGCTTTTGCTTATATAATATGTTTAGTAAAGATGTTCGTCTTAGTTTATATGTGTTAGCGCCGCTTCCTATTTTAGCCATTACCATTTATTTTGTAAATAGTATCATTAACAAAAAGAGTGAAGAAATTCAAGGACAGCTTTCCGATTTAACCACCAATGCGCAAGAATCTTATTCTGGTATTAGAGTTATTAAATCTTTTGTGCAAGAAAAAGCTATGTTAGGTTTCTTTAAAACCAATAGCGAACTGTATCGAAAAAATGCTGTGAGTTTAGCGAAGGTGGAAGCCTTTTATGCACCCACTATGGCTTTGATGATTGGACTAAGTACTTTACTTACTATTTATTTAGGGGGATTAGAAGCCTTGCATGATACTAGTAAAGTGGGCACTGTGATTGAATTTGTAATTTATATTAACATGCTTACTTTTCCAGTAAGTGCCATTGGCTGGACCGCTAGTATGATTCAGCGTGCAGCCGCTTCTCAAAAAAGATTGAATGAATTTTTGTCTATAACGCCAACTATTTCAACAAAAAACACTTCAGTTATTCCAACATTGCAAGGGAATATTGAATTTAACAATGTTGATTTTGTGTATCCTCATTCTGGTATTCATGCCATGAATCAATTTGACCTAAAAATTAAAACTGGTCAAAAAGTGTTGATTCTGGGTAAAACAGGTTCCGGAAAAACTTCCTTAGCGCAATTACTAACAAGAATGTATGAGACCAACACAGGTTCAATAACGATTGATGGAGTGAATATAAATAATATTAATACCCAACAATTAAGAAGAGAAATTGGCTATGTGCAACAAGATGTTTTTTTATTCAGCGATTCTATCGAAAATAATATTCGATTTGGCGTAGAGGCCTCGGTGACGCATGAAGAAGTAATGAAGGCTGCTGAAACGGCACATGTCTTAAATGAAATAAATAGTTTGCCGAATAAATTTGAAACTTTAGTAGGAGAGCGCGGTACTACTTTAAGTGGTGGCCAAAAACAAAGAGTAGCCATTGCACGTGCTTTGTTAAAGAAACCCAATATTTATATTTTTGATGATTGTTTAAGTGCTGTAGATGCCAATACGGAACAAACCATTTTGTCTAACTTAAATAGCTATATCCAAAACAAAACTGCATTATTTATAACCCACCGTATATTTTACAGCTTCCATTTTGACCTTATAATATACTTAGAGGATGGCAAAATAGCAGAAATGGGCACCCACGATAGTTTGTTAGTAAAAAACGGCCTCTATGCCGAATTATATAGAGTACAACAGACCCAAGAACAGCATTAAAGTAGCCCTAAAATTTTACTTTTTCAATAACATTTTATATTTTTAGTTATAATAATTGCAAAGGAATATGGAACAAGAGAATTACGAAAACAACAATGACCGAAAAATTGAGAGTGTCTATAGTACCCGCGTTCGTGCAGGCAAGAGAAGAACTTATTTCTTTGATGTAAGAGCCACTCGTGCGAATGATTATTTTTTAACTATTACAGAAAGCAGAAAGCGGTTTGATAATAATGGGTATGATCGTCATAAGGTGTTTATTTACAAAGAAGACTTCAATAAATTTATTAAAGCTATCACAGAAGCGATTGATTTTGTAAAAACAGAATTAATGCCCGATTTTGATTTTGATGCTTTTAACCATGAAGAAGTATACAATCCTGAAGAGGGTAACAATGCTCCATCGAACTATACACCTGCAGAAAATACGAATACATTTACTACAAGTAATACATCTGCTACTGTTACATCATCCATTACACCTGAACCAAGCCCAGAAGTAACTGTCGATGCTGTTCCTGATCATCATGATGATAAAGATGAACCCATTAATATTACGGAGAAGAAACCTTTAGAAGCAAAAGATACACCAGCAAGTCAAGGGGATAATTTGAGTGGGGAAGAAGTAGATAAATGGTAAGCCAAACAAATTCGTACAACTTATAATTTTTTTACCATCCAGATATCACATCCATCATGTCCGCTTTTTCCTAAGGCATGATTGATTCTCACAAAGCCTACCTTTTCATAAATACTCACAGCTTTAGAAAGCTCGGGCATGGATTCTAAATATACTTGATCATATCCATTTTCTTTTGCCCAGCCCATTGCTTTTAAAAGTAATTGTTTGCCGAGCCCTGTGCCCCTTGCATTTTTATCTAAATATAATTTTACTAGTTCACAGGTTTTTGCGGGTAAGCCTTCTGTGGGGAAGATGCCACAACCACCTACTATTACATTATTTTTTAGTGCCATAAAATAAACCGATCCGGGTGCTTTAAACAATTCATACAAGTGGTCTGTGGTAGGATCAAAATAAACAGTACCTGGTTTGTTGGCACCAAATTCAGCCAATGCATTTCTTATCACAGCAGCGATGGCTGTGTTGTCAGCTAATTCAATATTTCTTATTTGAATATCGTTGGTCATTAAGCTTGTTTTTTCCAATTTTTGTATTGGTTCATTAATCCATTGGTTGAACTATCGTGTCCAGTAATAGGAGTATTATCGGCTAATTCAGGTAAAATTTTATTAGCCAATTGTTTTCCAAGTTCAACACCCCATTGATCATAACTAAATATATTCCAAATAACACCTTGTGTAAAAATTTTATGTTCGTATAAGGCTATTAAAAAGCCTAAAGTAGCAGGGGTAATTTTTTTAACTAAAAAAGAATTCGTGGGTTTATTGCCTGCAAATACTTTGAAAGGCGTTAAAAATTCAATTTCTTTTTCTGTTTTTTTACTTTCTTTTAATTCAGCTACAACTTCTGCGGTATTCTTTCCATTTAACAAAGCTTCTGTTTGTGCAAAATAATTACTCAATAATTTATCATGATGATCTCCAATAGGATTGTGGCTTATTGCAGGCGCAATAAAGTCACATGGAATTACTAAAGTACCTTGATGTATTAATTGATAAAAAGCATGTTGTCCATTGGTGCCTGGTTCTCCCCAAATCACAGGGCCTGTGCTATAATTTACGGCAGTTCCATTGCGATCTATATACTTACCATTGCTTTCCATATTGCCTTGTTGGAAATAGGCCGCAAATCGGTGCATGTATTGGTCGTAAGGTAAAATAGCTTCAGATTGTGCGCCAAAGAAATTGGTATACCAAATTCCTAATAAAGCCATCACCACTGGAATATTTTTTTCGAATTTTTCTGTTTTGAAATGATGGTCGGCCTCATGTGCACCTTTTAATAGGGCTTCGAAATTTTCATAGCCAATGGTTAATGCAATGGATAAACCTATGGCACTCCATAAGGAATATCTTCCACCCACCCAATCCCAAAACTCAAACATATTTTTACTGCTAATTCCAAAAGCATTTACTGCTTTTTCATTGGTACTCAATGCCACAAAATGGGTGGCTACATGTTTTTCGTCCACCGCTTTTTCAACAAACCAAGTTCTTGCCGTATGGGCATTGGTCATGGTTTCTTGTGTCGTAAATGTTTTTGAAGCAATTAAGAATAAAGTTTCTTCGGCATTTACTTTTTTCAAAGTTTCAGCAATATGAGTACCGTCAACATTACTTACAAAATAAACTTGTATGCCATCCACCCAATAAGGCTTTAAGGCTTCTGTAACCATGACGGGGCCAAGGTCGCTACCACCAATACCAATATTTACAATGGTTTTAATTTTCTTGCCCGTATAACCTTTATGCTCTCCATTATGAATGGCGTTGCAAAAAGCTTTCATTTGATTTTGAACGCGTGCAATTTCAGGAATAATATTTATCCCGTCTATTAAAACAGGTGTGCCGCTAAAATCGCGAAGGGCAGTATGCAGAACAGCTCTGTTTTCTGTTTCGTTAATGGCTTTTCCATCAAATTGTGCGGAAATAGCTTTTTCTAATCCACATTCTTTTGCTAATTGCAATAATAATTGCACTGTTTTTTCAGTGATGATATTTTTTGAATAATCAAATAGTACATCAGGAGTTGCTATAGAATATTGTTCAAATCTTGTTGGATCCGCAACAAATAAATCTTTCATTTGCTTGCGGTTCATTTCTTCTTCAAAATGCTTTTTTAATACAAACCAAGCCTGCGTCGATGTCGGGTTAATTCTTTCTAACATAATTCTTATTTATTTCACTATTCTTTTTATAATTTCTCAATTGTTTCTAATGTGGTTGACAGCATTGCATCACTAATATCTAAATGCAAGACAAAACGCAACAGGGTAGGCGTCATGGCAATGACTAAAATGTTTTTCTCTTTTAATGTTTTCGCTAATTGTGTTGCGTTGTATTTTCCTTCGATATGCGCTATCACAATATTCGTTTCTACTTCAAATATTTCCTTTACAAAATCTTTTTTGACCAAAGCCTCTTTTATAAGTAAAGCTTTAGTGTGGTCTTCTTTTAATCTTTCTACATGATGATCTAATGCAAAAATACCAGCGGCTGCTAAAGAACCTGCTTGACGCATACCACCACCAAATACTTTACGCCAACGTCTTGCTTTTTTAATAAAAGGAGCATTTCCTATCAATACGCTTCCTACAGGTGCCCCTAATCCTTTGCTTAAACAAATGGAAATGGAATCAAATACTTTTCCATATTGTGTAGGATCTTCCTTTTTATGAACGATGGCATTAAATATTCTAGCTCCATCTAAATGCAAGCCTAAACCATTTGACTTGGCAACTTTTTGAATAGCTTCTATTTCTTTGAAATCATAACATGCGCCACCGCCTCGGTTGCAAGTATTTTCTAAGCTTACTAATTTGGAAATAGGTTTGTGAACATCTTCTGGGTTGATGGCTGCTAAAACCTGTGCAGCAGTAATTCGACCTCGGTTTCCTTGTAACAATTTAACCGAACAACCCGAATTGGACGCAATTCCTCCACCTTCATATTGATATATATGCGACAATTCCTCACAAATGACCTCGTCGCCTGCTTGTGTATGGGTTTTGATAGCCAACTGATTGGTCATAGTGCCACTCGGGCAAAATAGGCCTGCTTCCATCCCAAATAAACTAGCGGTTTTAGCTTCTAGGGCATTGATACTAGGATCTTCCCCAAATACATCATCTCCAACAGGGGCCGACTGCATAAAAGAGAGCATGGCAGGGGTTGGAAGGGTTACGGTATCGGATCTAAAATCTATCATGCTGCGAAGATAAATCTCGGGGGGTGATAATCCTCATAAATTTTGATTAAATAGGGCACTATTTAGCCAAAAAAATGTGCATAAATGCTTTGTAATCAATATTTGCTTAATTAATCTCAAAATCGTACCTTTGCCGACTGACATTCGTTAATTTTTCGGTATATTAACTTTTGTTGGGCACAACTTTTTTAGACATTTCAACGTTATACATTTAAATAAATTCTTTGCATGAGGCAGCTTAAAATTGCTACACAGATTACGAATAGAGATTCTCAAGCGGTTGAAAAGTACTTACAAGAGATTTCTAAGATTTCAATGATCAATCCTGAAGAGGAAACTACATTAGCGCAACGCATTAAAATGGGTGATCAACGTGCTTTAGACAAATTGGTTCAAGCCAACTTGCGTTTCGTGGTTTCTGTTGCAAAACAATACCAACACCAAGGTTTGTCATTGTCTGATTTAATTAACGAAGGTAATCTTGGTTTAATCAAGGCTGCACAACGTTTCGATGAAACAAAGGGTTTTAAATTTATTTCTTATGCTGTTTGGTGGATACGTCAATCTATTTTGCAAGCTTTAGCGGAGCAAGGTCGTTTGGTACGTTTACCACAAAACAAGATTGGTACTTATAATAAAGCCAATAAAGCCTATATGGCTTTTGAGCAAGAACATGAGCGTGAGCCTTCCACTGAGGAATTAGCAGGTATCTTGGAAATGTCTGAGACTGAAATTAATAACATTTTCCAATCTAATACCCGTCATACTTCATTGGATGCACCGGTGCATGAAGCTGAAGATGTGGCGATGGGGGATTTATTAAAAGGGGGAGATGAAACAGATGAAGATGTGATGAAAGATTCTTTAAGAGAAGAAATTCGTCGCGTACTTAAGTCATTGAGTCCTAGAGAGGCAGAGATAGTTAATGCGTATTTTGGTTTAGATGGAGAGAACGGCGTAACTATTGAGCAAATTGGTATTAAATACGATTTAACGAAGGAAAGAATAAGACAAATTAAAGAGCGTGCTATTAAACGTTTACAGAAAGCAAGATATAGCAATGCACTAAAGGCTTATTTGGGCTAGTAGTATAAGACATTATTAAGCCCCTTCAATCTGAGGATTTGACGGGGCTTTTTTTTAAGTAAGATTTTGAGTTAGAAAAATATAGAAGTTATGGAAACAGAAAAAGTTAGCATTTTAATTATAGGTTCAGGACCTGCAGGATACACTGCTGCTATTTATGCAGCGCGTGCCAATATGAAACCTTTATTATACCAAGGTATTCAACCAGGAGGTCAATTAACCATTACTACCGAAGTAGAAAACTATCCTGGTTTCCCAGAGGGTATTCAAGGCCCAGATATGATGGTGAATTTTGAAAAGCAAGCTGCTCGTATGGGTGCTGATATTAGATATGGCTTAGCTACCAAAGTAGATTTTAGCGGAGAAGTGAAAAAAGTTTGGATTGATGATGAAAAAATAATTGAAGCGGACGCCGTTATTATTTCCACAGGAGCGAGTGCAAAGTGGTTAGGTATTCCAAGTGAGGAAAGATTGAATGGTTTTGGAGTAAGTGCTTGTGCTGTTTGTGATGGATTCTTTTTCAAAGGAAAAGAAGTTGCCATTGTAGGTGCTGGTGATACTGCCGCAGAAGAAGCACATTATTTATCTAAGATGTGTACGACCGTGCACATGTTTGTTCGTAAAGAAGCTATGCGTGCAAGTAAAGTGATGCAAGATAGAGTGTTGAATACACCCAATATTAAAGTGTACTTTAATACCGAGACCGATGAGATTTTAGGAGACAAAAAAGTGGAAGGGGTTAGAGTATTGAATACCCAAACAAAAACAAAGCAGGAAATTCCAGTGTGTGCCTTTTTTGTAGCTATAGGACATGAACCTAATAGTGGAATTTTTAAAGACTTTATTACGATGGATGAAACTGGATATATTCTTACTGAACCTGGCACCACAAAAACAAATGTACCTGGTGTTTTTGCTTCAGGTGACGTACAAGATAAAAATTATCGTCAAGCAGTAACGGCAGCAGGCAGTGGTTGTATGGCTGCACTAGATGCAGAACGTTACTTAACATCAAAAGGACATTAATCACTTTAACAGATAACTAATGTCAACCAATCATTTAATGCGCATTAGTTTAGATAAGCTTGTTTTTTTTGGCTATCATGGTTTGTATGCCGAAGAAAAGAAATTAGGCAATACCTATATCGTAGATATTACAATTGATTTTATTCCAAAACAATCGGTCATAAATCATCTAGATCAAACCATTGATTATGTTCAAGTGTATGCGCTAGTAAAAAAATGGATGGAAATTCCAACCCCTTTACTAGAGACTTTGGTAGGTAATATGGCTGAAGATATATTATCCGAACAACCCCTTGCAGAAAAGGTAATGGTAAAAATTACAAAAGGGCATTTGCCCATTTCTCAATTTGAAGGAACGGCTTCCGTTTCAATTGAGAAAAGTAGAGGTTAATTAAACAATACTTGTTTTAAATTTTCTTATCCTTCCAGCGATTCGATCTAATATAGAGGTAAGAAGGAATTAATAGTGTTAGCCAATAAATAATTTCACACATCCATCCAATAGTAATAGGTAATTGAAAATATTCAATGGTTAAGTAAGCATAAATAACATAAATGATGATGGCTACAAATTCAATGGCTAAATTAATTTTAGATTGACCAGTACCTGTTACGGCATTTAACCAAATAGTAGCAATAGACATAATTAATAAGGCAATGGAAACCACTCTTAATACAGGAATGCCTTCTTGCATAAATCCTTCCCCTTGTCCGTAGATAGATAAAAAAGGGTGTGCAAATACATTTAATAATATACAAATTAATAAGGCAAAGCCCACACTCCATTTAACTATTTTATTAATTAAGGGGATTACTTTATCCTGCATATTTTGCCCAATAATATTACTCACCATGGTATTCGACGTAGCTGCAAAGGCCCAGGTAAAGCTTCCAAAAAATCCGAAAATATTTCGCATGGCATTAGATACCGCTAAGGCTTGTTCTCCACGATGTTCTATTAAAATATAAAAGAACTCCCAGCTAATAATGCTAATCATATACTGCATCATAATAGGAGAGGATTGAACCAAGATTAATTTAATATAATCCCATTTAACGGAAAAGCTTTTAAAGAGTTCAAAACGAGCACCAATTTTTTGGTAATGGATTACTAAGTATATCACCAACAAACCCATTACTTCTGAAATGATAGAGGCATAAGCAGCGCCGTTTAATCCCATCGCTGCAAAACCAAAATGACCAAATATTAAACTATAATCAAAAAATATATTGAATAGGGCTTCAGTGGCCGTGCCAATAATTAAAAATTTACTTTGATTGGTGCCCACCAGTAAGGCATTCCGCATTTGATAGATAAATAGAAAGGGAATACCCCAAATTCTAATTTTCAAAAATTCAATGACTGTATTGGCTCTTTGGGCATCGTGTAATAAGCTATGAAAAATAGTGGGGGCAATAAAATAGGTAAATAATATTCCAACTACTGATAAAAACAAGGAGATAATAACTCCTTGTGAAAATAAAATGCCAATTTCATCTATTCTGTTTTCGCCTGCTCTACGAGATATGAGTGCTTGTAAGCCATTATTTAACCCTTGGCCCATGACCCCGAAAATTAAATAGAAGACCCCTGTAATGCCTCCAATGGCTAAAGCTTCGGTACTTAATGCCCCTAAGAAAATATTATTAATTACGAAATTAACTTGCGGAACCATTATCGCTAAAGCAATGGGCAAGGAAATAGCCAGAATTTGCTTACTGCTAATAGTAACTTGTAAAGAAGGGGTTGCTTGACTTGTGCTCATATATTTGCAAATCTACAATTAGTTTCTGCAAAGAACTGCCTCTTTTTTTATATCATTGCATAAGATTTAACACTATGGCACAGAAGAAAATAGGTATTTATGGAAAACTAGAAAGCACTGCTAATAGTAAGGTGGAAAACTTATATGTGATAGTAAATAAGAAGAGTGTTGTTTTTATAGTAAAACACTTACTAAAAAACGAATACATCGCCATAGAGCATTTTGAACAAACCGATGAGCAGGCTGAATGGAATCCATTGTTTGCTTATTTACAAAATAATTCTACACTCATTCAAAATTATTATAAAAATATTTATTTTGTAAACAATAGTGCTAGATTAATACTTAAGCAAAAAAATAACAACGATGATCTTTTATTAGCTGCAAGTGAATTGCAGTTAATTCATGGTAATGTATCGGAGGAGGAAATTTATACTACTTCTATTGGCGAAAAACATTTTTTAGTGTATGGAGTATCTGATAAAGTAAGTTCTTTGTTGACAAGATTTTTTCCTTCTGGTAAATGGCAACACTATGCAAGCTTCTTTTTACAAAATGTACATGAGAATGAAGTACAAGTTCGTTTATTTGAAGATTATTTCATGTTGTATATTATAGAAAATGGCCAAACCAAACTTTTAAACTATTTCCCTTTAACGCAAGAAGATCAAAACATATACACTTTGCTGAATAGTTGTATTAACGCAGGGGTGGATACCAATACTATTACTTTAAAAGTATGGGGCTATATTCAAGAGAAGCATGCTTTTATTCAAAAAGTGTCTCCTTATTTTGCAGCAGCTCAATTGGTTGCATTAGAGCCCAAAAGCATGTGCGTAGAGTTGAATAAATTTGGACTGCCTAATTCTTATTCATCTTATTTTATTTTTTAATGAGAATCATAGCTGGTAAATATGGAGGAAGAAGAATTAATCCTCCTAGTAATATGCCCCATACAAGGCCCACAACTGATGTTGCTAAAGAAGGATTGTTTAATATTTTACAAAGCAGGATCAGTTTGGATGAAGCCAATACACTAGATTTATTTGGAGGCACTGGTTGTATCAGTTATGAATTAGCCTCAAGAGGAGCGAGCGCATTAACGATTGTAGAAAAAGACAATCAAATGCTAGATTTTATTAAGAAAAATATTGACCTATTAAAAATTGAAAACGCACAAACCATTCGCATGGACGTCTTTCAATATTTAGCTTCCTGTACACAACAATTTGATATTATTTTTGCTGGACCTCCTTATGCTTTAACCACCATTGATGATTTACCTAGAATCATTGTAGAACGAAAATTAATTTCCCCAGAAGGCTATTTTATATTAGAGCATACACCTCGCAATAATTATGAAAATTTTGCAGGCTTTAGCTTTCAGCGAAATTATGGAGCAACTGTATTTAGTTTTTTCGAATAGTTAAAATTGAATTTATGTTAAAGTCGGAGGCTAGAAATTTATTGTTAGCAAAAAGAAAAAATCTAACGTCAGCAGATTGTCTTAAGTGGGACGATTTACTTCTCATACAATTTCAAAAACTAAATTGGTCGAATGTTACTTGTGTGGCCAATTTTTATCCTTTAGAGCATCACAATGAGCCCAATAGTTTACTTTTTGCAAAGTATTTAAAAACAATGGTTCCTGGCATTCGTATAGTCTATCCAGTGGTGGATGCCTCCACACATTCCATGCAATTTTATGAGGAAACAGAAACAATTGTTTACAATACATGGGGTATTGCTGAGCCTGTTGCTACACATAAGGTTGTACCCATTTCAATTGATGCAGTCATTGTGCCCTTAATTGGTTTTGACAATAGAGGTCATCGTATTGGTTTTGGGAAAGGTTTTTATGACAAATACTTTGAAAACTACCCTTTAAATAGGCCTAGAATAGGGGTTTCCTATTTCGAGCCAATTTCAAATATCCAAGATACCCATGAATTTGACGTACCTTTGACTCATTGTATTACGCCTTGGAATAGTTATGAATTTTAACAATGTATTTTTAAAATCCTTTAGAGTTTTACTTTTACCATTTGCGCTTATCTATGGTTGGATTGTTTTTGTAAGGAATTGGATGTATGCTAAACAGTATCTCAAATCAACTTCATTTAATGTTCCCCTTATTTGCGTAGGTAATTTATCTATGGGAGGCACTGGGAAGTCGCCGATGGTAGAACATTTGCTATCGATACTTGCTGATGAATTTAAAATTGCCACTTTAAGTAGGGGGTATAAAAGAAAAACAAAAGGATATGCATTAGCGAATGCAGCTTCTACCGCATTAGAAATAGGAGATGAACCGATGCAGTTTCATTTAAAGTATCCTAATGTATCTGTTGCTGTGGGAGAAAGACGCATTGAAGCAATGGCGCAGTTAATTCAAGATGTACCAAAAGTGCAAGCCATTATTTTAGATGATGCCTTTCAACATCGAGAAATAAATGCAGGGTTCAATATTTTATTAACAGAATATGACAACTTGTATTGCGATGATTTTTTTATACCAACAGGAGATTTAAGAGATGATAGAAAGTCGGCTAAAAGAGCAGATATTATTATTGTCACAAAATGTCCTGTTACATTGAGTGGAGAAGAAAAAGAAGAAATAACAGAAAAAATAAATCCTGAATTACACCAGAGTTTATTTTTCACCACCATTGCTTATGGAACACCTTATCATATTTATAATCCATCCGATCAATGGGTATTGACTTTAAGGGATGAAGTATTATTGGTATGTGGTATAGCAAATCCCTTACCCTTAAAAAATTATTTACATGAAAACACAAGTACGTATTATCAATTAAGTTACAACGATCATCATATTTTCTCTATTGAAAACTTACAAGAAATAAAAGAAAAATTAGATCAAATTCAATCAAAAAGCAAACTAATATTAACTACCGAAAAAGATGCTGTAAGACTGGTCAAATATACAGAGGAGCTTCACAATATTCCTTTATATGTATTGCCAATAAAGCCAAAATTTTTATTTGAAGCGGAGCCTATTTTTAATGAACTAGTTATAAATTATGTTGCAAAATTTTACAAAAAAATAAATGGGAACTAGAAAGAACGACAAGAAAACAAAAAAGACTAAAGCAACTACTAAACATACGCATATAGTCACTTCTTATAAAGGAGTGCTTGATATTGCGAAATCGGGTATGGGATTTGTGATGGTATCAGGTTTGGAAAATGACATTTTAATTTATCCAAACGATTTTAACACTGCCCTGAAAGGGGATGAAGTAAGTGTTAAGATTACAAAAATTAGACAATCTTCAGGAAAGAAAGAAGGTAAAATATTAGAAGTACTTAAAAGAAAACAAGTGTCTTTTGCTGGCACCATGATGGTCAAAGAAAAAATAGCATTTTTTATTCCAAGTACGGTAACACCTATGCCAGATATATTTATCCCAATGGGTAAACTAAATGGGGCCAAAGACAAAGACAGGGTTATTGTTCAATTAACCAAGTGGGAAAAAGCTTCTAGGAAACCAGAAGGGGAAGTGTTAAGAATATTTACACCAGAGCAGGAAAATGATTTAGCCATGCAATCTATTGTGGCTGAAGCAGGATTTGCTTTATCATTTAGTGATGAAGTAGTTGCCTTTGCCAAAACATTATCAGATAAAATTGATGCTACAGAAGTGGCTAAAAGAAAAGATTACCGCAAGGTGCTTACTTTTACCATTGATCCTGTAGATGCAAAAGATTTTGACGATGCTATATCTTATCAAGTGTTACCAAATAAGAATTTAGAGATTGGAGTGCATATTGCAGATGTGAGTCATTTTGTGCAACCTAATACAGCTGTAGATAAAGAAGCGTATGAAAGAGCTACATCGGTGTATCTACCTGATAGAGTATATCCAATGCTGCCAGAAAGAATTTCAAATGAATTATGTTCCTTAAGACCTAATGAAGATAAATTAACTTTCTCAGCATGCTTTGAAATAGATACGCAAGGAAAAATTGTTAATACCTGGTTTGGCAAAACAATTATTCATTCTGATAGAAGATTTACCTACGAACAAGTGCAAGAAATAATTGATACCAAAGTAGGGGATCATTCCAATGAAATATTATGGTTATTGGATTGGACACAAAAATTAAGAAAAGCGAGATTCGATAATGGCGCCATTAATTTTTCTTCACAAGAAGTACGTTTTACTTTAGATGAAAAAGGAAAGCCTATTGGCATCACTATTAAAGAAAGTAAAGAATCGCATCAATTGATTGAAGAGCTGATGTTAAAAGCGAATCAATTGATTGCACAAAAAATGGGGCAGGTTAAAATTAAAAAAGAAACCCTTCCTTTCCCTTATCGTGTGCATGATCAACCCAACGAAGACAAATTATCACCCTTTGTTATTTTTGCCAAAAAGCATGGCTATCCTTTTGATATTTCTACACCTACTCAAATCGCACATAGTTTTAACAATTTAATGTTAGCGGCTAAAGGGAAGCCTGAGCAACATGTTTTAGAGCAGTTAGGTATTAGAACCATGGCCAAAGCGGTTTATACCAGTGAAAATATTGGACACTATGGATTAGGCTTTGAATACTATTGTCATTTTACATCACCTATAAGAAGGTATCCAGATATTCTAGTACATCGTATTGTGCAATCTGTTTTGTTGGAACATCCAATGAATGACGCTGAATTAGAACAAAAATGTGTGCATTGTAGTGAAAGAGAAAGAGCTGCGATGGAATCGGAGCGTGCCGCCAATAAATACAAACAAGTTGAATTTATGCGTGATTACCTAGGGCATAGTTTTGAAGGCATTATAAGTGGTGTTTCTAGCTTCGGATTTTGGGTAGAAACTATTGAACATAAATGTGAAGGGCTAGTAAGTATTATGTCTTTATCAAAGTTTGATGATTTTAGATTGGTAGAATCAGATTATGCTTTAGTAGGTATGCGATCGGGCCGTAAATTTAATATGGGCGATAAAGTAACTATTAAAGTGGTGGCAGCTAGTTTAGAAAAAAGACAATTAGATTATGAATGGGATCAAGCAAAAGCTACAACTCCTGCTCTTTAAATAATTATTTTAATAAAGCTCTTTTGTTATTTCTTCGAAAACAATACCTTCTTCGGCTAAACTTTTTAAAATAGGTTTATAAATAGAAGGATGCGTAGGAATATGTAAACCTGTTATTTTAATTTCTCCTTTTAAATAAGCACAAACTCCCATGGCTAATGGCAGACCCACTGTGGTAGCCATGGCGGTTTCTGTGGCATTGATTCCTTTTTGTACCATACTGCTTTGTACATAGTAATTTTTTGCACCAATGGAGTAGAAAATTTCATGCATCATTACCACCATATCTTTATCTGCTGGTTCTAATTTCCATTTATTTTCTAGGATCCATTGTACAATGGCTGCATTGCTTTTATAAGCAGCAGGGATAAGGGTTTCGTCATTAAATCCAATAAAATCAAATTTCTTTTTAATAAGATCATTTTGTAAAAAAGCATCATACTTTGCTGTTAATTGATGTGCAGTAATATGTGATTTTATCCAATCTTTAATGCGCGTATTTTCTTTTAAATCAATAGTTGATTCGTCTGTTAATCCCAATTGAACAATGGCATTCCATCCTAGAAAAAAATCGGGATGTCTTAAAGTGGTTCTTATAAAATTGTGCACATTGGTTAAACTATAGGTTTCGATATAAGACAATGAATTTCGGTTGGGGTAATAAGAAAGTGTTCCAATACTTGGCACTTCAATACTTGGGGCATTATCAAATAATTGATTATAATTTAGCTGCTTATTTTGTCCTTCTTCTACATATAAAGCACCTGCTTTACCTGCTAAAATGATATTGTTTGCATTCCAGCTTATTTTATAATGCCAAGGATTGTTATCACTTTCTGGAGCAATCAATCCGCCACAATGCGATTTAAAGCCGGTTATTTTTCCTCCTTTGTCTTGAATGGAATGAATCATCTCCATGGCACTCATATGGTCAATTCCTGGGTCTAAACCCATTTCGCATAAGAATAATAAGTTCTTTTCCTTGATGGCTGTTTCAATAGAACGCATATTTTCATCAACATAGGATGCGGTAAAAAGAGGTTTGGAAAAGTGTACACAATCCTGTGCTACTAAAAAATGTAAAGTAGGAGGCAGCATAGAAACCACCACTGTGGCATTTTCGATAAGGGAAGCCCTGTTTTGCTTATTTTCGATATCAATACCAACTGCATGGCCGTTGGGGGCCTTATTCCACTTAGAATTAGCTACAGCAGCATTTCCATCGGCTAAGACAATATACCAGTTGTTTTCAACCGCTTTTTTTTGTAAATACTGTATCAAAACAGTGGCCGATTTGCCTGCGCCAATAACTAAAATTTGTGGGTTCATTTTATACGGTATAAGTCATTAAAAATCCGAGCTTTAAAGTTAGCAATTCTTACCCACAACTGTGGATAAAAGAACCTAAAATTTAGGTAGTAAATTTAGTAAAAAAGGGCTTGAAAAGTTATCTTCGTTTACACTCAAAATGGGCTAAAAAAACGCCTCGTTTTTGGTAAAAAGAAATAAACACTATGGAAGACAATATCAACGAAAATTTAGGTACAGAACAGACCCAAGATAATGACCGTGTTATAAAAGTTAATATCGAAGAACAAATGAAAACCTCTTATATCGATTATTCTATGTCGGTGATAGTAGGTCGTGCATTACCTGATGTAAGAGATGGTTTTAAGCCAGTGCATCGTAGAGTTTTATATGCGATGAGTGAGTTGGGTAACAATAGCAATAAAGCTTATAAGAAATCGGCTCGTATTGTCGGGGAAGTAATGGGTAAGTTTCACCCACATGGTGATAGTGCTATTTATGATACATTGGTTCGTATGGCACAGGAGTGGACCATGCGATATAAATTGGTAGATGGTCAAGGTAATTTTGGAAACCAAGATGGTGACCCACCAGCTGCTATGCGTTATACCGAAGCAAGATTGCAGAAGATTTCTGAAGCGATGTTAGATGATTTAGAAAAAGACACTGTCGATTTTCAATTAAATTTTGACGATAGTTTATCAGAACCTTCTGTATTACCTACACGTATTCCTCAATTATTAGTGAATGGATCTTCTGGTATTGCAGTAGGTATGGCCACCAATATGCTTCCACATAATTTATGCGAAGTGGTGGATGGTTGTATTGCTTACATTGAGAATAGAGATATTACTGTTGAAGAATTAATGCAATTTGTGAAAGCACCCGATTTTCCAACAGGGGGTGTGATTTATGGAATGGAAGGGGTGAAGCAAGGGCTAATGACAGGTCGCGGTAGAGTGGTACTTCGTGGAAAATGTAATGTAGAAACAAAAGCGAATGGTAGAGAATTAATTGTAATCAATGAAATTCCTTATCAAGTTAACAGAGATAATTTAACCGATCGTATAGGTCAGTTGGTAGTGGATAAAACAATTGATGGTATTACGCATGTTAATAATGAAAGTAATAAACGTGAAGGAACGCGTATTGTCATTGAGCTTCGCAAAGATGCAGTAGCGCAAGTGATCATCAACCAATTATTTAAATTCACAGAATTACAAACAAGCTACGGTATTAACAATGTGGCTTTAAGCAAAGGCCGTCCTAAAATTTTAAACTTACGTGATTTAGTAAGTGAGTTTATTGAATTTAGAATGGAAGTGGTTATTCGTCGTGCTAAATTTGAATTAAGAAAAGCACAAGAACGTGCGCATATTTTAGAAGGTTATTTAATTGCACTAGATCATTTAGATGAGGTAATTCGTTTAATTCGTAACTCGGCCAATCCAGAAGCTGCTAAGGAAAGTTTAATGACAGCAGGATGGGGCATTTCTGATATTCAAGCTAAAGCCATCTTAGAATTAAGATTGCAACGTTTAACAGGCATGGAGCGTGAGAAGATTAAAGAAGAGTTTGAGCATTTAATGCAAATTATAAAATCATTGAATGAATTATTAGGCAGCGAACATTTACGTTTTGAATTAATCAAAACTGAATTATTAGAAGTAAAAGAAAAGTTTGGTGACGAGCGTAAAACTGAGATTCAATATTTAGCAGATGAAATGAAATTGGAAGATTTAATTGAAGAAGAAGATGTGGTGATTACGATTTCTCATTTAGGTTATATTAAGAGAACCGCTGTTTCAGAATATCGTCAACAAAAAAGAGGTGGTCGTGGTGCCATGGGTACCAAAACAAGAGATGAAGATTTTGTAGAGCATTTATTTATTGCTTCTACACATGATACCATGTTATTCTTCACAGAAAAAGGAAGATGTTTCTGGTTGCGTGTGTATGAAATACCAGAAGGAGAAAAAACAAGCAAAGGACGTGCTGTTCAAAACTTAATTCAAATACCTCCTGATGATAAAGTAAAAGCCATTATAGAAGTACGTAAGTTGGATGATAAAGAATATGTACAAAATCACTTTATTATTTTATGTACTAAGCGTGGTATTATTAAGAAGACTTGTTTAGAAGATTTCAGTCGTCCAAGAGTAAGTGGTGTAAATGCCATTACCATTAACGAAGGAGATGAATTATTAGCAGCGCGTTTAACCGATGGCAATAATGAAGTCATGATGGCCGTGAAATCGGGTAGGGCGATTCGTTTCCCTGAAGAGAAAGTACGTCCAACTGGTCGTGGCGCTATTGGTGTAGCAGGAATTGAAGTGGACAATGAAAATGATGAAGTAGTAGGTTTAGTATGCGTGCATAAAGACGATAAAGACCGTACCATTTTGGTGGTGAGTCAACAAGGATTTGGTAAACGTACAGCGATAGAAGAATATAGAATTACCAATCGTGGTGGTAAAGGTGTTAAAACCATTAATGTGACTGAAAAAACGGGAAGTTTAGTGGGTATTATGGATGTATTAGAAAAAGAAGATTTAATCATTACTTGTAAATCTGGAGTAACCATTAGAACTAGAATTACGGATATACGTGAAGCGGGTCGTGCTACACAAGGCGTTACTTTAATTCGTTTAGATGAAGGGGATGAAATTGCAGCTACTTCTAAAATTGAAGAACAGGATGAATCCATTGCAGACTTAGAAGAAGGGGCAGAGGGATCTGAAAATGCAGCAACTGCTTCAAGCACTGATGCTACTGAAGGTACTGCAGATGTAACGGAAGCTCCTGAAAATCCAATAGTTGAATAATTAAGTAACAAAACAATATTTAAAACCGATCAACACAAATCAGTAGTATACATTAAATTTAAACTATAACTTTAGCAGGAATAATTCATAATAAAAATAGCACTATGAAAAAATTAATGGGAATTTTAACAATCTTGATCGCAATGCAATCAGTACATGCGCAAGATTTCGATAAAGTAAAAACAAATCTTTTACTTGGCAAAACAGATGATGCAAAAGCTGATTATGATAAAATCTTGACCAAAAAAGCAAGTTTAGCTGCAACAGCACAGGCTTTTTACTGGAAGTCTAAAATATATAGCAGCTATAATAAAGATGCAGTTAAATATCCAAATGCTTACAATGAAGTTAAAACGGCACTAGATGAGTATATTAAATTAGATGCTTCTTTACAATTAGCCAAAGATAATGGACAAGAGGCGTTCTTTGATGTATATATTAAAAGTTTTAAAAATGGGGTAGATAATTTTAATGCAAAAGATTGGAAGGGTGCAGCAGGTCATTTTGTAAATGCAGTAAAATACTCTGATATCATATTTGCGCAAGGCTGGGCATCTTCTAAACAAAAGTTTGATACCACTGCGATTATATATGCAGGCTATTCAAACCAAAATGCGGGTAATTTAGATGAAACCATTTTTTATTATAAAAGATTAATTGATAACAAAGTAGTGACTCCAGAATTAGTGGATGTTTACAGATATTTATTAATTCAACTTACTAACAAGAAAGATAAAGCACAATTTGATACATATTTAGCTGTGGCTACAGCAGCTTATCCTAAAGAAAGTTGGGTAGAATATGGAACAGATTATATTGACAAGAACTTAAGCATTGAAGAAAAAGTAGCCATGTTTGATAAATTATTAGCAGGTGGTAGTATATCAGAACTAGAATGCCAAATGTTTGGCGATATGTTTATGTCAGGAAAGAGCGCTGAAGGTGTAAGTCAAGATAATTCAGATAAGTACATTGCTAAAGCTGCTGAAGCTTATAAAAAAGCATATACCATGAATAATAAGAATTTTGCAGCTGCTTTTAACGCAGGCATTAGTTATTATAATCAATTCACTGTTTTAGATGAGAAAGTGTCAGACAATATAAAAGCGCTACAAACTATCAACGCCAATAAGCCACCAGCTCCAAAAGATCCTAAAAAGAAAGCTGCTTATGATGCGCAATATAAATCACAATTAGATTCTGTAAGAAAATTGAATACCGCATTAGATATTCCAATTAAAGAGAAAGTAGATGCAGCCATAGAGTGGATTGACAAAGCTTACAATGTTATCAAAGACAAAGAAAAATTAGAAAGAGGTGAAAAGAATGTGGCTTCAAGATCGGTCGATTTCTTAGCCACTTTATATGCATATAAAAGAGACAAAACTAGAGGGAAAGATCAAAAAGCTTCTGACGAATTTGACGCTAAGTTTAATATCTATGATAAGTTACACGACAAGTATCAATAGGCAAGCTGCAGGTATTTATTAAATACCTTAAAAGTATACTAAGTGACCCTCGAGCAATCGGGGGTTTACTTCTAATAGATTATTTAACATAATGTTAATTATAAGCACAAATAATAGGTTTAATCAGGATAAGTAACTGTAAATCAGTATAAGTAGATCATAAGAACATATGGTATTGATATAGTATAGTTATAGGGTTATAGGGTCTTTCTATAGCTTCTATAAAGTAGTTTCATAGCGCTAAATCTTGATGTATTTGAATACAATATTCAGGTTTAATTAGTATTTTGTATACCTAAACTTTTTATCATATGGCTAACAATGTAAGTCGCAGAAAATTTGTACAAGATGCCGGATTAACATCTATGGCAATTGGGTTAACGCCTAAGTTTATCAAGGCTCAATCTAGTGTTAAAAAAGACATAGTTCGTATTGGTATTATAGGTACTGGATTCAGAGGTCAAAGCCATTTAGAGATGCTTTGTCAACGTAAAGACACCCTAATTGTAGCTTTTGCCGACCCAGACCCTAGAATGTTGGCAGATGCACAGAAAATACTTAAAACTGCTGGCCGCCCTGCTGCGGTTGAATTTAAAAATGGTAAGGAAGACTATAAAAACCTTTTGAAACGTGGGGATATGGATGCAGTTATTATTGCTACACCCTGGGAATGGCATATTGCTCAAGCTTTAGAAGCCATTAAGAACGGTGTCATACCTGGCGTAGAGGTTTGTGGAGCAATTAAACTATCTGATTGCTGGGATATTGTAAATGCAAGTGAGCAATCGGGTATTCCTGTTATGTGCTTAGAGAATGTATGTTACCGTAGAGATGTCTTGGCGGTCTATAATATGGTCAAAAAGGGTCTTTTTGGCGAATTATTACATTTACAAGGTGGTTATGAGCACGATTTAAGGGGTGTTAAGTTCAATTCCCCTAATTCTGCAGATAGTGCTTCAGGGGTGGAATTTGGCGAAAAAGGCTTCAGTGAAGCTGCTTGGCGTACGAATCACTCCTTATATAGGAACGGAGAATTGTACCCCACACATGGTTTAGGTCCCATTGCAATGATGACAGATATTAATAGAGGCAACCTTCTAACCAGATTATCTTCGGTAAGTACAAAAGCAAGAGGTTTACATAAATATATAGTTGAGCACCCTAAAGGTGGTGAGAATCACCCTAATGCGAAATTAAAATTTAAGTTGGGTGACATCGTTACCACTACTTTGCAGACTACTAATGGAGAGACCATGTTACTTACTCACGACACCAATTCACCCCGTCCTTATAATTTAGGCTTCCGCGTACAAGGCGTTCAAGGATTATGGCAGGATTTTCATTCAGGCGAATTCTCGGCGGGACATATATATATAGAAGGCGTTTCTCCCAAAGCACACCAATGGGAAAACCCAGAAGCTTACTTAAAACAACATGATCATCCATTATGGAAGAAATATGAATCTGATGCGGTTGGCGCTGGACATGGAGGCATGGACTTTTTTGTAGACAATGCCTTTGTTGAATGTATTAAAAGAAATGTGCCTTTCCAATTAGATGTATATGACCTGGCTACTTGGTATGCGATCACTCCCCTTTCTGAAAAGTCAATTGCCGAAAATGGGCAGGTCCAATTAATACCTGATTTCACGAGAGGCAAATGGAAAAATAGAAAACCTGATTTCGCCATGAATGAAGACTATTAACCGACTCCCCAACACTTTTTAAATTTTTAATGTATGTATCGTTCATTATTTTTTGTGGTATTGTTCTTATTAACCTTAAACATTGATTCGGTTCAAGCTCAAGTAGATCCTGCTATTCAAAAAGCTAAAGAGGAAGTGAAAACAATTTTAAATAATTCCTACGAACAAGATAAAAAAACGACAAGACAATTATGGGAGTATGCTGAAATAGGATTTAAAGAATCTAAAAGTGCTGCCTTGCATGTGCAACATTTAAAAGAAGCAGGTTTTAATGTAACTACTGGCGTAGGTGAAATGCCTACTGCTTTTATGGCAACTTATGGATCTGGTAAACCCATCATAGGCATATTAGCAGAATATGATGCTTTACCAGGACTTGCACAAGAAGGAAGTAATCCTGAAAAAGCAATCATCCCTAATAAAATTGCAGGACATGGTTGTGGCCATGATATATTTGGAACTGCCTCTGTTGCAGCTGGCATTGCTATAAAAAAATTAATAGCGTCAGGAAAAATTAAAGGAACCGTTAGAGTGTATGGAAGTCCTGCAGAAGAAGGCGGTGGCGGTAAAGTTTATTTAGTAAGATCAGGTGTGATGGATGATGTGGATGTTGCAATACATTGGCATCCTGGTAATAAAAATGAAGTGACAATGAAAAGTGCCTTAGCGTATAAGTCTGCTAAGTTTAGATTTTATGGTGTGTCTGCACACGCTGCAGGATCTCCAGAGCTAGGACGTTCTGCATTAGATGCAGTGGAGGCAATGGATAATATGGTTAACATGATGCGTGAACATATTCCACAAGAAACGCGTATCCATTATGTTATAACCAATGGTGGTAAAGCACCCAATGTAGTGCCTGATTTTGCAGAAGTATTTTATTATGTACGTCATCCAAAAAGAGATAAAGTAGTTGAAATATTTAATAGAGTGACTAAAGCAGCAGAAGGTGCTGCCATTGGTACAGGGACGACAATGAAGTTTGAAGTAATTGATGGTACACATGATTTATTGTTAAATAAAACATTGGCCGATGTAATGCAAGTTAACTTAGAATCTATTGGTGGTATACCTTATACGGAAGAAGAAAAACTTTTTGCCAAAAGTTTACAAAAAAGTTTTTTAGGGAATATCCCTCCTATTGAAGATGCGCAAAAAGTTTTTCCTATGAAAGTAGAATTAACAGCTGGAGGTGGTTCTACCGATGTGGGTGATGTGAGCTATACCATTCCTACTGTTGGATTAAGTACTGCTACTTGGGTTCCCGGTACACCAGCACATAGTTGGCAGGCAGTATCATGCGGTACTACTGATATTGCGGCGAAGGGAATGCTTAATGCAGCCAAAGTGATGGCAATGACAGCCATTGATTATTTTACACAACCCGCCATTATTGTAAAAGCTAAAGAAGAATTCATAAAGCAAAAAGGAGATTATAAATATCAGGCTTTATTAGGAGATCGTGCTCCTGCTTTAAATTATAGAGATAACTAAAAAAGAGTGCAAAAGAGTATACTAATTAAGTTTATTATATTGCTCTAATAATTGTATTTGATTTAAGGTACGCACTAAGTTCTGCCCTTCATAACTAGCACCATAATAGCTGTCATTGTTTAAGTGATCTGTTAAAAAGCGAAGTGCTTGCATGTAAATCATAAATTGACCAGCGAAAAAAAAGTGGTCCCTTTCAAAAGTTGAAAGCGCTTCTTTCATAAAGTGTAAATACCCTTTTTGCAAGGCTTCCCATTTTAAGGAATCTATTACCACTTTATTTACATCTTTTTCTTCTTCTGAAACAGCACATAAACAAGTGCGACACATATCCCCTACATCACTAATAAAATAGCCGGCCATGACGGTGTCTAAATCAATAACACAAATGGCTTTTTCTTGGCCATTTATTTTATTAAAAAGCACATTACTAATTTTGGTGTCATGATGCGTAACTCTTTTTTTTACTTCTGCATGTTGGATAAATTGAGAATAAGTGCCAACATATTTTTTATGCGACTGTAAAAATAAAATAGCCTCTTTTGTTTCATCAATTCTTTTTGCATTTCCATTTTGTAGTGCTTCAGTAAATTGATGATATCTAAATTGTAAGTCATGGAATTGTGGTAGGGTATCTTGTAAAGTAACAGCGTTAAAATCTTTTAAAACAAAAGTAAATTGAGCAAATTGCTGGGCAGCTTCTTCTACTTGCTGTTCATTTTCTAAAACACTTAAGGCATATCCATCTATTTTGTGAAAAGCTCTATAATAAGAACCCTCCCACTCTATTAATGTATTCCCATTTTGAGCTTGCACTAAATGAGTGAATAAATACTTTGGGTTATGAGAATGTAAATAAGTGGATATAGTATTGATATTGTCATCAATAGCTTTAGGACTTTTAAATACATGATGGTTAATGGATTGTAGTATAAAGTTGCCTGTAGTGGTTTGAATAGAATAAGTACTATTAATTAAACCCTGATGTATAGGTTCGCAACTAATTACTTTCCAGCCATATATTTTAAAGATTTCTTGCATAAAAATATAATACTTAAAAGTACTAAAAATATACTCATTGTTCGTATCTTGAAATCAATAAAAGAATTACGTATGAGTATGGATAGAAGAAAGTTTTTGAATTTAGGGGGATTAGGTATTACAAGTTTCACTATGAGTGGTTTTATACCTTCTAGTAGTTTACAAGAAGCAAAAAATAGGGGTAGTGCTATATCAAAAATTAATCCTGTAGTAGTATCCACCTGGGATGCAGGTTTGGCCGCCAACCTTGCTGCATGGAAAATTATAGGCGCTAATGGTAAAGCGTTGGATGCTGTTGAAAACGGAGTGATGGTTACTGAAGAGGAGATAAATTGTTGCGTTGGTTTAAGTGGTAACCCTGATAGAGATGGACATGTAACTTTAGATGCCTCTATCATGGATCATGAGTTTAACTGTGGTAGCGTTGCTTTTTTAGAGCGAATCAAACATCCTATTTCTGTGGCACGTAGAGTCATGGAAAAAACACCACACGTAATGTTAGTGGGTGAAGGTGCACAACAATTTGCTGTTGCAGAAGGGTTTACTTTAGAAGCGGATAAGTTATCAGATGATGCCAAAAAATCTTATGAAGGATGGTTGAAAAAATCTGAATACAAGCCTGTCATCAATATTGAAAGAAAACAATCAGTGAGTCAATTAGATCCCTCTTTTATGGCCCCCCATAAATTAAGCAATGGAGAATGGAATCATGATACAATTGGAATGATTGCATTAGATAGTTTTGGTAATTTAAGTGGTAGTTGTACCACTAGTGGTGCAGGGTTTAAAATGAGAGGTCGTCTAGGAGACTCTCCTATTATTGGAGCTGGTTTATATGTAGACAATGAAGTAGGTGCTGTAGTTGCTACAGGGCAAGGTGAAGATGTTATTAGAGTGGCCGGCGCTAGTGCTGTAGTTGAACAAATGAGACAAGGGAAATCACCTTCTGAGGCTTGTAAATTTGTGGTGGAAAGAATTAGACGCATTAAAAAAGAAAAAGCTAAAGACATTCAAGTTTGTTTTATTGCACTGAATATTAAAGGGGAAGCCGGTGCGTATGCTTTACACAAAGGTTTTAATTATGCCGTACATACAAATGATGGCAATAAGTTATATGAATCTTCGTTCGTAGATTAATAAGTCTTTATAAATATTTATTTATGATGTCAACACCTATTCTCGAAATTGCTGTTTTTTCAGTGGAAGCTGCAGTAGATGCTATTAAAGCGGGCGCTGATAGAATTGAATTTTGTGAGAATCCATTAGAGGGTGGTACAACCCCTTCCTTTGGAAGTTTAAGTACATTGATTAAAGTAAGTAATAAATCCATATTCCCTATTATAAGACCTAGAGGGGGCGATTTTTTATATTCAAAGAAAGAATTTGAAGCCATGAGATCCGATGTACTCATGGCAAGAAAATTAGACTATCCTGGGGTTGTTATTGGATTACTAAATGCCGACGGCACCATTGATATAGAAAGAATAAAAAGATTAGTGGATTTGGCAAGCCCAATGGAAGTTACTTTTCACCGCGCTTTTGATAGATGCAAAGATCCTTTCAATGCATTGGAAGATATTATCAAAACAGGTTGTAAACGAATTTTAACCAGTGGTCAATTACCAAATGCTGCAGAAAACTTGCCTCTTCTAAAAAAATTAGTGGAGCAAGCAGGTGATAGAATAATTATTATGCCAGGAAGTGGAGTGCGTTCTAATAATATTAAAGAAATTCTTACTCAAACAGGGGCAACTGAAATACATAGTAGTGCAAGAAAAATGTTGCCATCTCAAATGCTTTATTTTAAAGGGACCATGCATGAGGAATTATTGTCAACAGGGGTTGATACAGTAGAAATTAAAAAAATGTTGGAGATCATTAAGCATTAAAATCCTTTCTTCAAAGTCTGCTAATATAACATACGAACTCTAATAGTATGTTTTACTTCTTTTAAAAGTGCAATAGCAGTTTTAGATAATTTAGAATCTACATCTAACACTACATATCCAATTTCATCGTTTGTTTTTAAATATTGACCAACTATATTTATTTTATTTTTAGACATCACTGTATTAATAGCACTCAACACCCCTGGTACGTTATTGTGAATATGTAAAATGCGATGTGCATTTTCAACAGGAGGTAAACTAATTGATGGTATTGTGTGAGAGCCATAAGAAACTCCACGTTCTAAATATTGATACAATTTAATACCAACATCTTCTCCAATATTTTCTTGTGCTTCTTCGGTAGAACCTCCAATATGAGGAGTTAGAATCACGTTGGGTAGGCCTTGTAGCGGTGTGGTAAAAATATCACCATTCTTTTCTGGCTCAACAGGAAATACATCAATCGCTGCTCCTCCTATTTTTTTATCAATAATAGCTTTGCTTAATGCATCTAAGTCAACCACTTCACCTCGTGCATAGTTAATTAAAATAGCACCTTGTTTACATTGACCAATAACCGTTTTGTTAATTAAATTTTTAGTTTGACCAGTTTCAGGAACATGCAATGAAATGATATCAGAACTACTTACAATTTCTTTAATCGATTTTGTGGGTTTTGCATTACCAAGAGGCAACTTTGTTTCAATGTCAAAAAATTGAACTTTCATACCCATTGCTTCTCCCATAATACTTAACTGTGTGCCTATATTACCATAGCCAATAATACCTAAGGTTTTTCCTCTCAATTCAAAACTACCCTTTGCCTCTTTATTCCAAATACCTTTATGTGCTGCTGTATTCTTATCAATAATTTTTCTAATTAACATAATAGAAGCACCAATCACTAATTCAGCTACACTTCTTGTATTACTATAGGGAGCATTAAATACAGCCACCCCTTTTTGTTTACATGCTTTTAAATCTACTTGGTTCATGCCAATGCAAAAACAACCAATGGCTTGTAATTTTTTGGCGTTATCTAATACTTTTTTGGAAATAAATGTTTTAGAACGAATACCTAAAATATGAACGTCCTTTATCATCTTGATTAATTCCTCTTCGCTTAAAGCCCCTGAAACTTTTTTGACATCGGTATAGCCTTGTTCTTTGAAATATTGAACCGCTTTGTCACTTATGTTTTCTAGGAATAAAACCTTGATTTTATCTTTTGGGTAGCTAGTGGTATCGAAATTACTCATGGTGCAAAGTTAAAAAAAATTAACTGTTTGCTATTCATTAACAATAAATTATGCAATTCTTTCGTTATTTTGTTATCTATTGATCGTAATAGGTACCTTATAAAACTAACAGATGATCGTTCGATTTACCCTCTTACTTAGCTTTTTCTTTTTAAGCATCGCTTGTGGCACTGGACAAGGCCCCCGTTTTTTAGACAATAGCCAGTCTACTACACTATTGACCCATGAGGAAAAAGAGCGCTTAATTGCCGAAGTGAAAGCTAAATATGAAACTTTATTGGGGAATAGAGGGTTTAGTGGTCAGATATTGATTGCTAAAAATGGGGAAGTTATTTTTGAAGATTATAAAGGCTATTCCAATTTTTCAGATAAAACGGCTATTATTCCTGAGACGCCGATACATTTAGCATCTATTTCAAAAACATTCACAGGAATGGCTGCGCTCAAATTATGGGAACAAGATAAATTAGATTTAAAAGCACCTGTTACAAAATACCTTGCCAATTTCCCCTATACCGATGTGACTATTGAACAATTATTATCACACCGTAGTGGCTTGCCTGATTACACTTATTTTATGGAATCGCATCAATATAAAACCATAAAAGTTAAAAACAGAAGGGGTCGTTGGGTGAAAAAATTACAACTTATAAAGTCTGAAACCCCTTTCAGACAAGGCTTGTACAACAATCAAGATGTGTTGGATTATATGGTTTCAAAGCGCCCTGCTCCTGCTGCTAAACCAGATAGAGTCTTTAAATATTGTAATACCAATTTTGTAATATTGGCCTTAATTATTGAAAAAATTTCCGGTCAAGATTTTCCTACCTATATGGCAGAGACTTTGTTTAAGCCATTGAAAATGGATAACACTTTTATTTTTAGTGCGAAGAGTATCGATAAATATACCCCTTCTTACAATGCCCGCATGGTTCCCTATCGAATTGAAAAATATGATTGTATTTATGGCGATAAAAATGTGTACAGTACTGCAAGAGATATGTATTTATGGGATAAGGCTTTAACGGAAGGAACATATATCAAAGCATCTACACTAGAAATGGCCTTTCAACCCCAAAGCCCAACTAATAAATACTATCATAATTATGGTTTAGGATGGCGTATATTGGCAAAACCTAACGAAGAAAGGCTTGTTTATCATAATGGATGGTGGCATGGAAATAATACAGTGTTTACCCGCTTAATTAGTGAGTCAGCTACCATTATCATTTTGGGCAATAAATTCAATAAATCCATCTATAAAGGCAAGGAAATTGCCTCAGTTTTTACAGGTAAAGTAGATACGACCTCATTAGTCGAGTAAAATTGCCTTTTTTTGCCCTTTTTTGACTTTTACCCCCTATTTTTGCAGACCGAAAACGAATCTAAACAGAAAACAAAAGAATAAGTATTGCTATGAAAGATCTTCTATTTTATGCCGTTCCGGCAATGGGTATTGTGGGTTTATTGTATACACTCTTGAAATTCAATTGGGTATCTAAACAAGATGCAGGTAATGACCGTATGAAAGAAATTAGCACTTACATCGCAGAAGGTGCAATGGCTTTCTTAAAAGCGGAGTGGAAAATCCTAGGCTATTTTGTGGTAATTGTTGCTCTATTATTAGGGTTTATGGCTACTAAAAATGCAGAAAGTCATTGGAGTATCGCTATATCATTTGTCATCGGTGCCGTCTTTAGTGCAACCGCTGGTTATATTGGTATGAAAGTAGCTACTAAAGCAAACGTAAGAACTGCGCAAGCTGCTAAAACAAGTTTAGCGCGTGCTTTAAAAGTATCTTTTACAGGTGGATCTGTGATGGGCTTAGGCGTATCTGGATTAGCTGTTTTAGGTTTAGGTGGCTTGTTCTTAGTATTAAAACAATTATTTTTTGTCAATGGGGATCCTTCAGAAATGTTAAGAACCATTGAAGTATTAACTGGTTTCTCTTTAGGTGCTGAATCAATTGCATTGTTTGCGCGTGTAGGTGGCGGTATTTATACCAAAGCAGCCGACGTAGGTGCTGATTTAGTGGGTAAAGTAGAAGCAGGTATTCCCGAAGATGATCCTCGTAATCCTGCAACCATTGCAGATAACGTAGGTGATAATGTGGGTGATGTGGCAGGTATGGGTGCCGATTTATTTGGTTCTTATGTTGCAACAGTGTTAGCTACCATGGTACTAGGTCAAGAAGTAACTGCAGTAGGTGGTGGTAAATTAGTAGATGCCTTTGATGGCTTGTCTCCTATTTTATTACCTATGATGATTGCAGGTGTCGGTATATTATTATCCATCATTGGCACTTTCTTTGTTAGAATTAGCGAGAATGCTGGATTGAATACAGCAACAGTTCAAAAAGCATTGAACATGGGTAACTATGGTTCAATGATATTAACTGCTATTGCTTGTTATTTCTTAGTAAACAATATTCTTCCTGAGACAATGTCTTTACGTGGTATTGAGTTTACAAGAAATGGAGTTATTTGTGCCATTGCTGTTGGCTTAGTGGTAGGTACTTTAATGAGTATCATTACTGAATATTATACGGCCATGGGCAAGCGTCCAGTAATGAGTATTATCAAACAATCAAGTACAGGTCACGCAACCAATATTATTGGTGGTTTAGCAATTGGAATGGAATCTACATTCATGCCTATTATTGTTTTAGCTGCTGGTATTTTTGGTGCATCTTATTGCGCAGGTTTATATGGTGTAGCCATTGCTGCTGCAGGTATGATGGCAACAACAGCTATGCAATTAGCGATTGATGCTTTTGGACCTATTGCAGACAATGCTGGTGGTATTGCTGAAATGAGTGAGTTGCCTGCTGAAGTACGTGAGAAAACAGATATTTTAGATGCGGTAGGAAATACAACTGCTGCAAGTGGTAAAGGTTTTGCCATTGCATCTGCTGCATTAACTTCGTTAGCTTTATTCGCAGCCTTTGTAGGTGTTGCGATGCCAAACAATCAACATATTGATATTTATAAAGCGGATGTTTTAGCTGCATTATTTGTAGGTGGAATGATTCCTTTTATCTTCTCTTCTTTAGCAATTCGCGCGGTGGGTGAAGCTGCAATGGCTATGGTGGAAGAAGTTCGTCGTCAGTTCCGTACTATTCCAGGTATTATGGAAGGTACTGGTAAACCAGAATATGAAAAATGTGTGGCCATTAGTACAGAAGCATCTTTGAAAAAAATGATGTTGCCTGGTGCAATCACTATCATCTCTCCTATCTTAATTGGTTTTACTTTAGGCCCAGAAGCATTAGGTGGTTTCTTAGCAGGAGCTACTGTAAGTGGTGTACTCATGGGAATTTTCCAAAACAATGCAGGTGGTGCTTGGGACAATGCTAAAAAATCTTTTGAAAAAGGTGTTGAAATAAATGGGGAGATGTTCTATAAAAAATCTGAACCACATAAGGCTTCTGTAACGGGAGATACTGTGGGAGATCCTTTTAAAGATACTTCTGGACCTTCTATGAATATCTTGATAAAATTAATGTCAATTGTATCATTAGTCATCGCTCCTACTTTAGCGAGTATGCATAAGTCTGATGCTGCTGTTACTACTAAAACACAAACTGTTGAAATTTCTGTGATCAATACAGATACAGCAATGGGTGCTAAAGTTATAAACGATACAGCGCATACAGTGACTATTACTGCGAATACAAAAACATTAATACAAGCTTTACAAGAAGAAGGGATTGCTCCAATTGACAATGTTAAGATTCAAATTAACGATGGTAAAATCACCGTGAATGGCAAGGCCTTGACAGCAGAACAGAATGCTAAATTCTCTTCTTATCTTAAGAAAAACTAAATGATGGGAATGGGCTACTGACCTTGAAGTAGCGTTCTTTTTAAAAATAATTTAACAAAATCCCTCCGAAATTTTCGGGGGGATTTTTTGTTAGTTCCTATAATTTCGTAGATTGCTTACGAATTCAATCGTATTATTATGAATAAGACCAACAGACCAACCGAAAGCGAGTTGGAGATTTTAAGTATTCTATGGGAAAAAGAAAATGCAACGGTGAGAGAAGTGCATGATATAGTTCAGAAAACAAAAGATGTTGGATATACCACTACCCTTAAATTGATGCAAATCATGAATGAAAAAGGATTAGTGACTAGAAACGTTACTTCTAAAACTCATATTTATACGCCTACTTTAAAAAGAGAAAAAGCACAAGAGCAATTTGTAGGTAAAATTATTCAAACATTATTTAGTGGTAGTACTTCTCAGCTCGTATTACAAGCATTGGGAAAACACAAGCCAACAGATAGTGATTTAGCCGAGATAAAATCTATGATTCAAAAGCTAGAACGTAAATAATACTTTTAAATATTCAATAAGCATAATTACAACATGTCATTGCTAGCAAATATCCCATTAGCCATTGTAAATAATATAGGTTTTGTAGCTATATTATTGGGGATATATCAATGCATTAAATTGTTGACTGAAAAAGGAGTTTTTAAATTACAGCCTGCAAATTTATTTAGTATTGCTACTTTGTTTCAAACAGTAGGACTTATTCATTTTATTATAAGCATACTTGTACCTGTCCAATCAGCAGGGTTTATGGGCAGTATTTTATATACTGGTAATAATTTATTAGCCAATGTATGGAATCAAAATAGTCTTCAATGGCTTTCTTTGTTGGGATTTATTTATTGCGTAGTGCTATTGTTTATTGTAGGCAAAACGATCTTGCAATTTTTTAGTTTAATGAACTTGCAAAAAGCAGCTAATTATTCAAATACTGACGAGTATATTTCTTTACTACCTACTACTCATCATCATGAACAGCTAAAAAATATTAAAATTGGCACATCTTCCAATATTGAAGCGCCTATTAGTTTTGGGTGGTTGCAGCCAGTAATACTTTTACCCATTTCAATTTGCAATCAATTAACCATGAAGGAAATGGAAGCTATTCTTTTACATGAAATGGCACATATACTTAGAAATGACTATGTAATTAATATATTTATAAGCTTTACACAAGTAGTTTTATTTTTCAATCCATTTACAAACTTGTTCAATAAAGAGATAAGCTTGCAAAGGGAAATGGCTTGCGATAGGTATGTTGTTTCCGCTGCTATTGATAAATTAGATTATTTAAATGCATTGTATAAAATAGCCAATCTGGTTAGTGGTAACATACACTCAAAGAAATTCTTGTCATTAAGTGTAGGCTTTTTAAATACACCCAATGAGCTTTTGGATAGAGTAAGGAATTTGACTCATACAAACGTTGGCAATAAAACATTATTTACAAAATTGATACTTGCGTCAAGTATTGGTGCGTTATTATTTTTTGTTTCTTATACTAATAACGCTAATCAAGAACTTGCTAATAAATCAACCTATAATAGAGTTTTAGTTGCTGCTAACAATAGTAAAACTATCAATTTTAAAAATAGTACATCTGCTAAAAACGCTATTGCAAATAGAAATACCCAAAAAGTAGTTACCGAAAACAAAACGACCACTGATAATAATACTGCTACTAATGCCGAACTTCTTTCATCGAAAGCCTATCATAAATCCTATAATGAATTGGTTCAAAAAACGGTTCAATGGATTAAGGCTAGAGAAGTGACTAATAAATTTGTAAATTTTCAAGAAGATCAAGAAGCCATTGATTTCGATATTGCAGAAAAAATGCTTATGCGTGCCATCTTCTCCAATTATCAATTAAAGAGAGATTTGCTAAACGATCGTTTAGGAAAAGCAACCAATGAAAAAGAAGCCATGGATTATGTAATGAATAGCAAAGAATGGGAACAAATCCAACAATATGAAAAATGGGCCAATGAATTCTTGAAAAAGCATCCCCATCCTGTAGATTCTACTACACAAGCCCCTACTCGCTTAATTGTGTACTAATTACTTTGCCTCCACAGCAGAAGAGCCAATCTAAAATACTTACATTAGGTATAAATCCGATTGATGATTCAAATACTTGTTGATAAGGATGTTGAATAGCAAATGTTGAAAAGTTATTAGGCTGCCAGGGTACTTTAACTTGTTGATTATGTTGAGGAGCAAGTAAAGTATTTTCTTGGTTTGCATCTATTTGTTGTACAATTTGCCATTTACCTTTGATAGCTGTTTTTATAAATTGATGACAATTGTCTAAAAAATCTACAAGCATTTCATTTTTAGTGGAGTATACATTTTCCAAATCTGTTTCGTAATATTCAAAATAAGGTGCTCTTTTATAACAGGTCTTAATGGCTTTCCAATGTTGAGCTTGCCATGGGGCATCATAGGCTATTGAAATATCTTTAATAGCTGTTTTTTGATCTCTCCCTCCTACAATGGGGATGGTTAGATGTAAAGGACCTTGCGCGCTCAATATGACCATTCTATTTTTAAAGCTCATTTTTGAAAAGGGCGCTTCCCTATCAAAGAAAACTTCTTTTTCTTTATAGAGTAATTCCATAAAGCAAATAGATCCAAAATATTGATAATCGGTTATCATCATGTCTTAACAAAAACTTATGTAAATATATTTTTACATTCTCCAATTAACTAATAATTTTATATAAATCTTTACATGAAGCTTACTAATTATCTATTAATTACAATTATAGTATTTTTTACTGCCTGTGCGGCACCAAAGCCTTTAGTTTTTAAAGGACTAAAATCAATTAAAATTGAAAAAGCAAGTTTCGGAAAAAATATATTTAATGCTCAATTTGAATATCAAAACCCTAATAATTTTAAACTGGTCTTAAATAAATTAGATTGTGATATTTTAATCAATGATCAAGTTTTTACAAAATACACTTTAGACACCAATTTCAATATTCCAGCGAATGCTAATTTTATCTTACCTGCTAGAATGGAAGTGGAACTTAGTTTGCTTCTAAAAAATAGTGTAGATATTTTATTCAACAAGCCTATGAAAATTGGAGTAAAAGGATCTGCTACTTTGTCAAAAGGAATGTATACAAAAACAATTCCTATTTCTTTTGAAACCACTCAAAAGTTAAATTTAAAAGACGCTCTCTAATTGTCCAATACTATTGGTTCCAAGTACTAGGACTTTCTCTCCACTGCATTAAAGTTTCTTGGGTCTTACTATCTACCTCTCCTTTTTCTACTGCTAAATCTATTAAACTACCATAATTGGTTAAAGAATAATAAGGAACACCCGCTGCTTTAAAGGCTTCATCAGCCAATGCAAATCCATAATTAAATATGGATACCATTCCCACCACTTCCAATCCAGCGTTTCTCAAAACATCTACCACTTGCAAACTACTCTTGCCTGTAGATATTAAATCTTCAATGACTAAAATTTTATTTGTGTTTGATGCGGACCCTTCAATTTGATTGCCTAGTCCATGTTCTTTGGGCTTTGGTCTCACATAGATATAAGGTAATTTAAGTTGATCTGCAGCCATCGCACCCCATGGAATACCCGCAGTGGCTACACCAGCTAACATATCGGCCCCTTCAAATTTTTCAAAAATCACATTACACATTTCACTTTTTATAAAATCCCTAACATAAGGGAATGATAAAACCTTTCTATTATCACAATAAATGGGACTTTTCCAGCCACTAGCCCATGTAAATGGATTATTTGGACTTAATTTTACAGCGCCTACTTGAAGTAATTTTTCGGCAACGGCTTTTTGATTTGTCATATGGATATTTTCTAGCTGCGAATTTAAAGTCTAATTGCTACATTCACTTCAGGAGTTACTAAATACTATACACATTTTTATGCCCAAACAAATAATTGCAGCTGGTGGCCTTGTTACCAATCCCCAAGGACAAATTTTATGGATATTTAGAAGAGGCTTCTGGGATTTACCCAAAGGGAAATTAGACGAGGGGGAAACCATTCAAACCTGTGCCGTTAGAGAAGTGCAGGAAGAAACAGGAATACAGCATATTCAATTACATGAATTATTAAAATTTACCAATCACCTATATTTTGATAAGTATTTACAAGAAGAAGTGATTAAAAGAACTTATTGGTTTCATATGACCATTGCAACGATGCAAACAGGTACGCCTCAAACCAACGAAGACATTGAAAAAATTGAATGGCATTCTCTTGCGACCGCTAAACATTGTTTAGAACATACCTACCCCACTATTTTGGAAGTAATAGAGGCCTATCGATTAAAAATTAATCAAGTATAAAATAGGTGCTTTTGTGAAATTTACTTTTGTAAACTTTGAATAACTGCTTCAGGCAAGAACGGAGAAGCGTCACCCCCATTTCTTATTATATCTCTTACAATGGTAGAAGCCACTGAAGTGTATTTAGGTTCTCCTGTTAAAAAGATGGTTTCAATATGTCTATCCATGGTGCGATTGGCATCTGCAATGGTTTTTTCATATTCAAAATCACTTACATAGCGAATGCCTCTTAAAATAAATTTAGCGCCGATAGATTGACAGAATTTTACAGTAAGTCCATCATAGATAGCTACTTCCACTTGTGGTTGGTGCTTATATATTTCTTCAAACCATTGTTTTCTTTGATCTGCTGTAAACATCGGATTTTTGGAAGCATTAATACCAATACCAACTACCACTTTATCAAATAAGGGCAATGACCTATCAATTATATCAATATGACCTAAGGTTACAGGATCAAATGTTCCAGGAAATAAGCAGATTCTTTGCATGCCTTAAAAGTAAGAAAATTGTTAGGAAAAATGCAATTAAGAGAGATTAAGAAATTAAGCAGGGTTGGATCTACCTGTAAGTAGGTATAAACAAGCCATTCTAACTGCTACTCCATTTTCTACCTGGTCTAAAATGATAGAATGAGCACTATCTGCCACATTGCTATCCATTTCAACCCCTCTATTGATGGGGCCAGGGTGCATAATCACTATTTCCTTATTCAATTTATTAAGCCTATTCATGGTGATGCCATAAGCTAGGTTATATTCTCTTAAAGAAGAGAATAAAGGCTGATTTTGCCTTTCTAATTGAATTCTAAGCACATTGGCTACGTCGCACCAGGCCAAAGCTTTGTCAATATTGTATTCTACCCTAATATCCATGGCTTTTTGGAGGTAGGTGGGTATTAATGTGGGTGGACCTGAGACCATTACTTCCGCCCCCATTTTCTTTAGTAAGTAAATATTGCTGAGTGCAACTCTGCTATGCATGATATCTCCAATAATGGCCACTTTTAAACCGGCTAATTTGCCCGTTTTTTCTTGCATGGAAAAGGCGTCTAATAAGGCTTGTGTGGGATGTTCGTTGATACCATCACCTGCATTGATAATGGCGGCGTCTATATGTTTCGCTAAATAATGGGGTGCACCCGAAGCACTATGGCGCATGACCACCATATCTACCTTCATGCTTAGGATGTTATTGACTGTATCTAAAAGGGTTTCGCCTTTAGCTGCAGAAGAATTGGATACGGTAAAATTGACTACATCTGCCGATAAACGTTTTTCGGCTAATTCAAAGGAAATTCTTGTTCTGGTAGAATTTTCGTAGAAAAGGTTCACAATAGTAACATCTCTTAAAGTGGGAACTTTTTTAACGGGTCTTTGTAAAACTTCTTTGAATTGAGTAGCTGTAGATAAAATAAGTTGAATATCCTCCGTTTGGAGGTCCTTGATACCAAGAAGATGTTTGGTAGTTAGTGCCATTAAAAAACAAAATTAATATAAATTTTTCTAATCTACTAATAAAATAACGTCATCCACCCCATCGTTTTCCTTCCAACGCACTTTAACCTTGTATGGCGTTATATCCACCATTTCCTTACCAGTGAAGTCGGGCTGAATGGGTAATTCCCTACTAGGCTTGCGGTCTACCAATACACATAAGCTAACTTTAGAGGGTCTTCCAAAGGATAATAAAGCGTCTAAAGCGGCTCTTATTGTACGGCCTGTAAACAATACATCATCTATTAATATAACGGTTTTGCCTTCAATACTAAAAGGTAAATCGGTTTGGGTGGCTAAGTGAAGCTCCCTTCTTATATCGTCTCTGTAAAAAGTAATATCCAATTTGCCATATAGTACTTGATCTGCAGGTAGTTCATTGTGTAATGCAGCGACTATTCTGTCACTTAAGAAAACGCCCCTTGGTTGTAAACCAATAATTACCGCATTGGTTAAACCGGGGTAAGTTTCTAGAATCTGATGGGCCAGTCTTTTAACAATACTGGGAAGCTGTTGCTCACTGATAAGCGTCATGCTATAAAATTTTAATAAAATTACATCCTTTTCTTGAATTTTAAAGGGACGAAACAATTCCCTTTGTATTTTGCACTCATGGTGGGGATTCAACAACTTAAGCTTGTCCAATTTAGAAATTATATTCAAAAGAATTTTGAATTCACGCACCGTATTGTAGGTATTGTAGGAAGTAACGGTACTGGTAAAACAAATGTCTTAGATGCCCTGTATTATTTATCCTTTACCAAGAGTTATTTTAACAGACCCGATGCACAAAATGTACACCATGATTATGAGGGTTTGCGTATTGAAGGTATGTATACCATCAACAAAACAGAAGTGCCCATTACCTGTATCATTAGAGAAACTTTGAAAAAGGAATTTTACTTTGACGAAATTGTTTATACAAAGTTATCGGCACATTTAGGTAAAATACCTTGTGTGATGATTGCTCCCGACGATGTACAAATTATTACAGGGAGTAGCGATGAAAGAAGAAAATTAATGGATAGTTTATTATGTCAAATATATCCTGACTATTTAAAATATTTAATACAGTACAATAAAGTACTACAACAAAGGAACAGTTTACTTAAACAAGCTGCAGAAACCAATAGTATCGATCCCCTTTTATTAGAAACTTTCAATGTTCAATTAGTAGAAAATGGCAACCCGATTTTTCAATACCGAAAAAAGTTATTGAATGATCTACTGCCAGAGATACTTGTATTGTATAATCATTTAGCACAAAACAATGATAAGATAGATATAGCCTATCAATCTACCTTACACGAACATTCTTTTAGTGATTTGTTAGATGAAGCTTATTCGAAAGATAGGATCTTGCAAAGAACAACAGTAGGTATTCATAAAGATGATTTAATCATTACGATACAAGGGCAACCCTTTAAGCAAGAGGCTTCGCAAGGGCAAAGAAAAAGTTTATTATTTGCCATTAGATTGGCTGAATGGGAATGTATAAAAAAGCATAAAGGGTTCTCTCCTATTTTATTAATGGACGATATTTTTGAAAAATTAGATGAACAAAGAATGATACAATTACTCGACTGGGTAAGTCATTCTACAGATGGCCAAGTATTTATCACCGATACGCATAAAGACCGTATGGATAATTTATTAGGAAAATATTTAGCAGATTATCAGTTGATAGAATTATAATTAACTGTAAATTGAGCAACTTATGGCAACATTTAAATTAGGAGACGCGTTAAAGCAATTTGTGCAAGGCAGTAAACTAAAAAACGGAATACGCTCTGCTCAAATAGAAGATGTTTGGTTGGAATTAATGGGCGTTACCATTGCAAAGTATACGGATAAAATATACATTTTCGATCAAAAGCTTTTTATACAAACAAGTGTAGGCCCTTTGAAAAACGAGTTGGGTTTTCAGAAAGTACAAATTATGGAAAGGGTCAATGAGAAGATGGGAGAAAATACTATTACAGAAGTTATCATCAAATAAAATTTTATTTAGCTAAATAGTCGATATAGCTTGTTTTTTGCATGATAGAAGCACCATTCATAATAAACATGGTAGGCCAAACTCTTGCTGCAGTTTTAATCATGGTAATATCCCCTATCAAAATATTTTCTTGTGGTAAAAATTGTTGCGCACCAGATTTATCTGCGGTAATAATATATACAAGCTTATACTTTTCGTGAAGCTGGTGGAGTAAGTTCTCCCAAGGTATTGTAGCATCAATTTTACCAGCAAAAACCAACACATATGGGATAGGCGTTGCAAATAAATCCTTTGTAGTATCTATTCCGCTTAAGGTGTTTAATTCAAAATCGATAATCGCAGGTACTAACCCATTTCCTTTACGAATTACTACTTCTTTTCTGTTTTTATAAACATAAGTAGTATCAAAATTATCTGGGAATTGATTGGCATCAAAATAATAGGTCTTTCCATCTTTTACAAATTCCATTTGAATGGATACACTATCAGGGATAGCGCCAACTGGTTGTTTCATTTTTTCAACTATATCATTGCCTACTTTATAAGGAAGACAGTCAATGATGGGTAAATGTGATAAGACATAATATTGACCGTAACCAGTGCCAATGGTAGTTAGTAGTAATACAAAAACGCCTAAATAAGTATTTGTTTTTGATTTATTCTTTTTAAGATTAAAAAGCAATACGAGTATGGCGAGAAGAAGAATAATATCTTTTATAAAGGAAGTTTTTGGTGTTAAAGGAATACAATCTCCAAAGCAACCACAGGTTTTAATTTTACCTGAGAATAAAGCGTAACCTGTTAAAAAACTAAAGAAAACAATTAGGCCTAATAATAACCATAGCGTTTGCTTGTATGGATATTGAACAATAAGTGCAATGCCTGCTACTATTTCTAGTGTATTCATTACCAAAGCAAAACCTAAAGTATAGTCAGCTAAAAAAGTAACACCCCAAACATCAAAAAATTCTTGCATTTTATAGCTAAGTCCCAAAGGGTCATTTGCTTTTATTAAACCTGAGAATATAAAAAGCAAACCTACAGACCAACGTAAAATTTTAAGGAAGTTTTGCATGTCCTATTTTTAATGTTTTCCTTCTGCCATTTGTATTAAAGCAAAAGCGGCATAGTTAAGTATATCTACAAAGTTGGCATCAATCCCTTCGCTAATAAGTGTTTTACCATCATTGGTTAATATTTGTCTGATGCGCATTAATTTCATCAATATTAAATCGGCATAACTTTCTTGACTCATATCTCTCCAGGCTTCTCCGTAATCATGGTTTTTGTCAAGCATTGTATTTTTGGCAAACAACACATTTTCATGGTATAAGTCCTGCACTTGTTGAACAGGCAACTCTTCAACTTTAGGGTCGCCTAATTTTAGTTGTATAAGTCCAATAACGGCATAATTAAGAATGCCTTTAAATTCAGATTGAATGTCATCTTCTACTTTTTGTGTTCCAATATCTTGAATGGTTCTAATTCTTAGTGCTTTAATAAAAATTTGGTCTACTACAGAGATAATTCTTAGTACACGCCAAGCGGTACCATAATCCTTGGTTTTTTTTATGAAAATGTCACTGCAAGAAGCAATTGCTTGATCAAATTGTGTGGAAGTTTGACTCATTAAATTTCGCCTAATTACTTTGTTAATTAATATCTTTGAACCACTGCAAGATAATCAATAAAGCTTAAAATAAAACTATGTTTACAATACCCGCCAAGAATCTAGTTTGGCAAATAGAGACTCCTCAGGTAATGGGTATTTTAAATGCTACACCCGATTCCTTTTTTGAGCCAAGTCGTATTTCAAATTTGGATGCAGCGTTGGTAAAAGCAGAAGAATTTATAGCACAAGGAGCACATATTATAGATATAGGTGCACAGAGTACACGTCCAGGAGCAAGTTTTGTGGGAGCTTCTATTGAAATAGAAAGACTTATTCCAATGGTGGAAGCCATTGCCCAAAAATATCCTCAACAACTTATTTCGGTGGATACTTTTAATGCTGCTGTTGCAGGAGCATGTTTACAAGCAGGGGCGCATATTATTAATGATATTAGCTGCGGTAGTTTTGATGAAAATATATTGGAGGTTGTTGCCAAATACAATGCAGGATATATTGGGATGCATATAACAGGTAATATAGATTTTATGCATGAGGTGGAATCTAGAACTGATATTATGGATGCATTAATTAGTTATTTCGAAGCCAAAAAGAAATTATTATCCAAATATGGAATTCATCATTGGGTAATAGACCCAGGTTTTGGTTTTGGTAAAACAGTGGAAGAAAATTTTACCATTGTTAAGCAATTGACAGCACTCAAAAAAGTAAACCTGCCTATTTTATTAGGGGTATCCAGAAAGTCAAGTATTTATAAAACCCTAGGCATTGAAGCTAAAGATGCTTTAAATGCAACAACTGTTGTTAATACAATTGGCATGCATCAAGGTGCAAATATTATAAGAGTGCATGATGTAAAAGAAGCGATAGAAATTTGCAAGTTACTACCCTACTTGCAATAAAAAATGCTCCTCTTTTTGGGAGGAGCATTTACTAATATATTTAAATAAATTATTTAACTACAGGAGGTGGTGGAGGTGCAATAGTTGCAGCTTTTGGCGCAACAGTTACATCTGCAATTTCAATATCAAAAGCTAAATTATCATAAGCTTTAATAACACCATTCGCTTGAGGACCATAAGCTAGCATAGCAGGAATATATATAACGCCTTTTCCACCCTTGCCAAAATATTTCAATCCAATATCCCAACCTGGAATAACGCTTCCTGTACCTACTTTTACATCATAAGGTTTTGCAGTAGGATCATTTGGTTTTAAGTTAGAATCAAAAACCTCTCCTTTCAAAGTATACCCTTTATAAAATACGCTAGCAATTTTTGTTGAATCAATTCTGTTCGTTGCATCACCCGCTACTTTAGTTACTACAAATACTCCTTCTGGAGATTGCACTGCAGTAATCTTATTTTTAGCTAAGAATGCAGCAATAATTCCTATTTCTTTTGTTTTCTCTTTGTCTTGTTCTTTTTTATAATCAGCATCTACTAATTTAACATCTGTAAACACATCTACGATTTCAGCTTTACCTAAAATGATATCTTTTGTTTTAAATACCTCATTCAATTGTAATACTTTCATGCTTACTAAAGTATCAACGCTTAAAGAGAATTCTACTTTATCTCCTTTTCTACATTTCATGATAACTTCTGTAAAAGTATATTTACCTAAACGTGCAGTATCAATAGGAAAGTAAACAGGAATAACACCAAAAGTTGAACTTAAAGTAGTGTCTTTAGATTTTAACTTGTACTCTACATTTAATTTTACAAATTGTCCTTGTTGCAATAATTTCTCATTACCACTACCGTGTGTAATTTTGTAAGGCATACCAGATGGGGCTTTTTCATATTGATTACAACTTGCAAACAAGACAATAGCAGCCACTAACTTTAAACTTGATTTTATCATTTTTATTTTAATTGTGTTAATTGTGATTTATACTCTTTTATTATTGTTTTAAAATCTTCAGCGGTTTCTTCTACACTTTTTGAAGATCGTCCTCCAGCCGCATTGGCATGTCCTCCCCCTTCAAAATGAGTGCGTGCAAATATATTAACATCGAAGTTACCTTTGCTCCTAAAGCTCCATTTTCTTTCTTCTTCCCTGTCAATTACGATAGCGGCTAACTTAATTCCCTCAATAGATAACAAATAATTAACCAAGCCTTCTGTATCTCCTGTTTTTAATTCGAATTTATAGATATCTGTTTTAGGAATGGCCATGATGGCGGTTTTATATTCCGGAAGTATCGTCATCCTATTTAAAAAAGCATTTCCCATAAACTTTAATCGCCCTTCCGTTGAATTATCATAAATACTTTCATGAATTAAAGAATGTTTCAATCCCAATTCTTTTAAATGTGCTACTATTTTATGTACAGAAGCCGTAGTAGATGGGAATCGGAAAGAGCCTGTATCGGTCATCAATCCTGTATATAAACAAGCTGCAATATCTAAATTAATAAGGTTGCTGTGTCCAGATTGAACAATAAAATTATAGATCATTTCACAAGTAGAACTCATGAGTACATCACTAATACCGTAACCAAATGAAGGGGTATCTGGTTGTTGATGATGATCAATTAAGATTCTAATGGCTTTAGATTCCTTAATGACTGGTTCTAAATGCTTTGTTCTATGAAGTATATTAAAGTCTAAACAAAAAATGTAATCAGCTTCATTGATGATTGTAATCGCTTTTTCTCTATTGTCTTCAAAATCAATTACTTCCTTCGTGCCAGGCATCCATTCTAAAAAGGAAGCCCAATTCGTTGGTGAAATAACAGTAACATCATGCCCCAAATTTTTTAAAAAATGATATAAGGCTAAACTGGATCCCATCGCATCGCCATCCGGCTTTTGGTGCGCTGTAATAACGGCCTTAAAAGGTTGATTCAGAAAGGGGTAAAATTGTTCAATTGATTGCATAGAAACACAAATTTAACATAAATCAGATGTTTTTTAGTAAATTTGCGCCTCCAATTAGAAACAGATAATAAAATAAATATGAACCGTACATTTACAATGATTAAGCCAGATGCCACTTCAAAAGGCTATACTGGTGCTATATTAGACCAAATTATTAAGGCAGGATTTAGCGTTAAAGCGATGAAATGGACAAAATTAACAGCAGAACAAGCTGGTCAGTTTTACGAAGTACATAAGGAACGTCCTTTTTACGGCGAATTAGTAGCATTTATGAGCAGCGGCCCAATTGTGGCAGCTATTTTAGAAAAAGACAACGCGGTAGCTGATTTTAGAAAATTAATTGGTGCTACTAATCCTGCTCAAGCAGAAGAAGGAACAATTAGAAAAAATTTCGCAGCTTCTATGGGTGAAAATGCAGTTCATGGTAGTGATAGCGATGAAAATGCTCAAATTGAAGGCAATTTCTTCTTTTCAGGATTAGAAAGGTTTTAATAAAACTATTTCTTTCCTCCTTTAGTGATGGGTTTCCCGTATTTCTTTTGCATGATCTCTTTTCTATTCTTGCGCACATTTACTTTACTGTTTTTGGCAGATTTCTCATGAAAAGCTGGACCTGATTCTTCTTTCTTAGGCACTTTAATTTGAATAATCTTCATTCTAACTTTTGGCTTTTCGTCTTCGGTTAAAATGGTTGATATTTCAAGGTCTGCAGGTAATTCTAACATTGGTATATCCTGTCTCATTAAAGTTTCAATGGCTTTTTGAAGTGGCTTTTCTTTTTCAGTCACAAATGTTATTGCGATTCCTTTTTTATCTGCTCTTCCTGTTCTACCTATGCGATGAATATAATTTTCAGGTACATCTGGTGTATCGAAATTGATGACATGGGTTACTTCTGCTACGTCAATACCTCTTGCCATTACATCTGTTGCAATAATATATTTATACACCCCTGCTTTAAATTGTTTAACCGTATTGAATCTGTGATTTTGTTCTTTATTGGAATGGATAACACCTACTATTTCGGGAAATTTTAATTCAAGTTGTTCGAAGAGTTGATCTGCCAAAGCTTTGGTAGCTGCAAAGATTAATACTTTTGTCATAGTATCATCAGCTGTCAAAAGCAATTCTAATAAATTAACTTTAGTATTAAAATTGGGAACGTCATACGCATGTTGAATAATATTTTCAAGGGGTGTTCCTGTGGGTGCGGCTTCTACTCTAACAGGCGCACTAAAATAATCATTCATTAATTTTTCTACATCATCTGTAATAGTTGCAGAAAAAAGTAAGTTTTGTCTTTTAGCTGGCAGTAATTCTAATATATTAGTGATTTGTTTTCTAAACCCAAGGTTTAGCATTTCATCCATCTCATCTATCACTAATTTCTTAATCATTTTAGTTTTAAAAGCACCATTCATTATTAAATCAAACAATCTACCTGGTGTGGCCACTAAAACATCGGCTCCGCTTTCAAGAGAAATTTGTTGCGTATTAATATTTACGCCACCAAATACTCCCACGGCAGTAACGCTCATATAAGGGGTTAATTTATTAACTGCTTCAACCACTTGCACCACTAATTCTCTGGTGGGTACTAATATTAAAATCTGAGGATCTTTATTTTTATCAAATTTCCATTGTCTCAAGCACGGAAGTAAATAGGCAAAAGTTTTACCTGTTCCAGTTTGTGCAATTCCACACACATCTCTTCCAGACATGACAATAGGGAAAACACGATGCTGAATAGTTGTAGCTTGTGTAAAGCCCAATTCTTCTATAGCGCGTAATAAAGGGGTATTTAAATTTAAATCTTGAAATGTCATAGTGCGTAAATGTGACGCGAAGGTAGTTTATTAAAAGCGCTAAAAGTGTACTCTATAAGATTATCATTACTGAATTAATACTTAAACTATTGTATATCAATATCTTATAAAATATTGGCCATAAAGCAGTTGCACATGAATTTAAAATTTTATGATGTAAAAAAGCATTGACACTGCTTTAAAAAAATTATATTTAATCATTAAAAATTATGAAAATATTTAAATCTTAATCAAATGTATAATTCCATGAAAGCAAAGAAGTTTTATGTTAACTTAATTTCGATTTGCACTATTGTTATTTTTCTATTGCAAAGTGTTGTGGCACTGAGTCAAAATGACGACAATATTAATAGTAGAGATATTTTATACCTTACTTCTGGAGGGAAACTTCATCCTTTACAAGCCATTATGGATATAAGACATTATACTATTAAAGTAGAGGTGGATTTGGCTAAACAATCTATAAGCGCTTCTACAGAAGTTAGTGTAAACTTATCTAAAAAAACAGATACTATTTTACTTGATTTAATTCACTTATATGCTGTGACAAAGGTTAAAGTAAATAATAAAGTAGCTTCTTACTATCAACACGATGATAAAATTTTTATTACCTCTCCTATTGGTTTTGAGACTGGTAATCAAAAAGTATATATTGAATACAACGGTATTCCTCCAGTTGCCGTTAAACCACCTTGGGATGGTGGATTTACTTGGAAAAAAGATAGCGCGGGTTTTGATTGGGTTTCTATTAATATACAAGGAGAAGGTGGAAAAATGTATTATCCATGTAAAGATCATCCTAGTGATGAACCTAATGAAGGGGCTGATGTAATTGTAACAGTGCCTTCTCATTTAGTGGTGGCTGGCCCTGGATTATTACAAAATGTAACTACTAAGAAAAATAAGTCTACCTATCATTGGAAAACAAACTATACAATTAGCAACTATTGTATTTTATTCAATATTGGTAAATACAAAGTATATAAGGATGAATTAACCACAATTGCTGGAACTAAAGTGCCTATTGAATATTATGTGTTAGAAGTTGATACAGCACATGCAAAAAAAGTAATAGAAACAAAAAAGAGAGATAATAAAATTTTAGAAAAATATTTTGGTGAATACCCATGGGCGAAAGAAAAAATTGGTATTGCAGAAGTACCTAATTCAGGCATGGAGCATCAAACTATGATTACATTTGATAATAAGTTTTCTTATAAAACTATTAATGGTCAGGATTATTCAGCTAATTTATTTCATGAATATGCACATGAGTGGTGGGCTAATAAAGTAACGAATAAAGATTGGGGCCATATGTGGATTCAAGAAGGTATTGGAACCTATGCGGAAGCACTTGCCATGTTAGAAATTGGTGGCGAAGCTGCTTATGATGAAATAATTGCAGGTCATCGAAAAAATGCAAGAAACAGAATGCCTATTGTGCCAGCAGTGAATGAAGCTACTGAAGAAGATGTTTATTCAGGTGGTGACATTTATGGTAAAGGATCTTTTTTTATGCATAGTTTAAGATATGTGATTGGAGATGAGGTATTCTTCCCAACCTTAAAAAGATTATCAACGGAGTCTCAATACACCTATGATAATTTTGTGACAACAAATGATGTTGAAAAATTATTTAGTACTGCAGCAGGAAAAGATTTAAAACCATTTTTTGATTTTTATTTAAGAACTACTAATGTTTTAGAGGTGAATATTAAAGAAGTAGGATTTCAAAAATATCAGATTAAAATAAACAATTCTTTTATGCCATTGCCATTTGAGATTACAGCTAATGGTCAAACCTCTCGTACTATTATTTCAAAAGAAGGTATTACGGTTAGTAGCGCCTTGCCTCCACAAGTGGATGCGAAGGGATTTTATTTGAAAAAAGTAACCATACAATAATGAAAATACTAGTAAATATTTTTTCTGCTCTATTTTTATTATTCCCAATGGTATCCAGTGCAGATACCTACCCAGTTAATAAAAATATAGATGTAAAGCATTATGCTTTTGAATTAAGTTTATCCGATAACAGTAATGAAATTATTGGAACTACTCATATTACGGTTAGTTTTAAACAAGCTGGTATGCAAAATTTCCGCTTGGATTTAATGAATAAAACTACTGCTAGACAAGATAAAGGCATGGTGGTAGATGGGGTTAGTTTGTCCAATAATGCGGTTAGTTACACACACCAAAATGATGAACTCATTATTAATTTACCTAAGGCTTCTTCAGCCAATGAAACTTTAACCTTTACCATTCAATATCATGGCATTCCTTTTGATGGTTTAAGAATTGGCGCTACTAAATTAGGTGACCGTAGTTTTTTTAATGAGAACTGGCCTAACAGAGGAAGACATTGGTTGCCTATAATTGATCATCCACATGACAAAGCCACTTCTGAATTTATTGTCAAAGCACCTTCACATTATAAGGTAATTTCTAATGGTTTATTATTGGAAGAATCTGAATTAGGCAATAATACAAGACTTACACATTGGAAGCAATCTGTTCCTGTATCAACTTGGTTATTTGTTTTAGGCGTAGCCGATTTTGCAGTTAAATATGTAGATGAATTTAAAGGTAAATCAATTCAAACATGGGTGTATGCAAAAAATAGAGAAGCAGGCTTTTATGATTTTGATGAGCCAACTAAAAAAGTATTAGCATTTTATAGTACTTATGTAGGCCCTTATGCTTATGAGAAATTAGCCAATATCCAAACCCCTAGCGTGAATGGTGGTATGGAAACTTCTTCTGCTATTTTTTATGGTGAAGATTTAGTAACTGGCAAAAGAGATGAACGAGTTAGAAATGTAGTCATTCATGAAATAGCCCATCAATGGTTTGGTAATGCCATTACAGAAACTTCTTGGGACGACGCATGGTTAAGTGAAGGCTTCGCTACATTTTTCACTTTATTGTTTATTGAAAATGAATATGGTAAAGATGAATATACAAAGGGAATTATAAAAGCGAGGAAGACTGTTTATGATTTGGCCGTGAAAATGCCTGACTTTAGTATTGTGAGTGCTAGAACTGCAGAAAACGAACAAGTGACTAGTGGTATTACTTATCAGAAAGGTGCTTGGGTTTTACATATGCTCAGAGATTTAATTGGTGAAAATAATTTTAAAAAAGGGATTCAAAATTATTATGCTAAATATTTTAATGCCAATACAACTACGGATGAGTTTAGAATAGAAATGGAAAAAGTATCTGGTAAGGATTTAAAATTATTTTTCAAACAATGGTTATATCAACCTGTTAATCCTACGATTAATGCTAGTTGGAAATTTGATGCAGTTGCAAAAAAATTAGTAGTCACATTAAAACAAGATCAATTGGGCGCTATGTTATTTAATACTCCTGTTGAAATTGGATATTATAAAATGGGGGCTAACACTCCTACTATTGTTAAAATGAATCTTTCTGGTAAAGAGCAGGTGTATAGTTTTTCTATGGTGTCTGCTCCTGAGAAGTTGGAATTGGATCCTAGGAATGTGCTGTTGAATAATGGTAGTATTAGGAAATAGTAAGTAGGATTGCCTCACTTCGTTCGGTGATCCTGAGTACACTCATAGGATTGCCGTCGCTACGCTCCGGCATCCTTAGTACCCTCATAGCAAACGCATAAAAATAGCAGCCTATTGAGTGGATTTAAAAATCCATTCAATAAGCTGTATCTTATTTAAGTCATTCACAAATTCAAGCGAGCTTGATTTGCTCAT
>CAINWZ010000048.1 GCA_903854725.1 uncultured Bacteroidota bacterium | reverse complement strand
TTTTAATTTTGACCTACTTATAGATTTTACTTATTTAATATAATTAGTGCCATTTTTTCTTTTAGTTCATCATATTCCTTTTGGCTCATTTGACCTGAATCAAGTCTTTTTTTGGCTTCTTTTAGCCTTTCAATTGCTTGTTCTTTGGTAAGCCTTAATGAATACCTTTCTATAACAGAGTCATACCCTTTTTTTGTAAGAACTCCTAAATCAAAAAGGTCTTTTGCTTCCTTAATCTTTTTTTCGGACTCTATGGCATTAACATTTGGATAAGAAGGTTTTGGTAGGTTCTTCTCATCTTCAGATGTTAATGCAACTATTTCTACAATAACTTTTACACCTTTTAAATCTCCTATATTTTCAACACCCATCCATAAGTTTTGATTAACAATATTATTTTGACCATAGAAAGAATTGACATTTAAAACTGAAAGATTATTCCAATGGGAAAAAATCTTTTTTTGCTTAAAGTTATATTCATCGCCTGACTGCCCCATAAAAAAAACATTAATTCTGCCATCATTGGTAAAAAAATTAGTTGGAGTCTTGTTGTTAGCCATCAAGTAATAAAGGGTCTCATCATTTCTATAATTGTAATTTGATTTAATATCAAGTACTGTTAATCGGTAAAACCAGCGGTATGTTGTTGGAGGTAGTTTAATTTCAATAGTTTTTCTATTCTGACCACCCAAAAGTGTTGCATTCGAAAAAGAGTTCAAACTTAAAGTGTCTGTTGATACATTATTTACAAATAAGGGCTTATCCTTAAAGCCGTTACTAATAAACCTTGAAATTTCTTGAAAGTCAACTCTTTGACCAAATGAAGTTGAGATAAAAAATAATGTGAATATTGTAATTAGGTTCTTTTTCATAATTTTTATCTATAAGTTTAAACTTTTATTTAAATCATCCACCGAGGATTCTGACTTTATTGTAATTGGCTTTTCTACCTTCTTCCTTTCCTTCTTTTGGATAGATTTAAAATCCTCAATTATAACACTTTCCATTGCTATCCTTTTTACTGCATTTTCTATATTAATATCGTCAAACTTTATATTATGCTTCTTCTTCAGCTCCTTTTGTAAAAATTTAACTACTTCATTAGAGAATAATAACTTAGAAAGGTTCTTTGGAGAAAGTGCAGAATGTCTATCCCACAATACTTCTAACCCTTTTTTCAAAACTGAATCTTTATGTAAGTATTGTAATTGCTCAGCTATTACTTTTATATTATTTAATTCAGCTAAGTTTAATGAGAATATCAATTCGTGAGATATAGGTTTTTCAAATAGCACTTTATACAATTCAAACACTTTACCATTTGTCAATAAAACAAAATCGATTCCCTCATTTGCACCATAGTTAATTGATTGTCTTAAGTGGTTAGCAGATAAGTTTAATGTTAGTGCTTTTACCTCTACTAAGAAATGCCTCTTACCGCCAATTTGAATAACATAGTCAGCATAGGTACCTTTAATCATGTATTCTGTTTTTACTTCTGACAATGTTTCATAACCGAGCATCTCAGTAAGAAAGTGATTAATTAATAACCGCGTTCCACTTTCATCTAATTCACCTAATGGCTTATCTAAGAACTTCTTCTTATAATCCTTAATTGATTGAGTGAACTTTAATAGTTTCTGTGTTGATAGCATTTTATTATGTTTTTAATGAAATATAATTCATTTTTGTGTTTGTACATAGCCCTAAATTACT
>CAINWZ010000047.1 GCA_903854725.1 uncultured Bacteroidota bacterium | reverse complement strand
TTTAGTACTAGACATTATTTTACCAGACGGAAATACTCTGGAGATAATTGAGAATATTAATAATTTGTATCCTAAATTATCTATTTTAATCCATTCCATGCAGCCTATCGAAGTGTATGGTAAAATTTTAAAAAAATATCAAATACATTCTTATTTATACAAGGGGGTTTCAGAAAATGAGATTAAATTTCATATTGAGTCTTTCATTAAATCGGTACCCATGACAATGGCTAAAGTCATCGATAATGAAATAAACCCCTTTTCTACATTAGCAGTGAGGGAATTAGAAGTTTTACATTATTTGTTGAATGGTTATAGAACCAAGGAAATAAGCACGCTTTTAGGCCTTAAAATGAACACTATTTCTACTATAAAATCGGTTATATTTGATAAAGTAAAGGCGGAATCATTTACGCATCTTTTACAATTGGCACATGTGCATCAAATTAGTTATTAGAAATTTATTTTTAACATTTTTGCTCCTATTCATAGGGGCTTCCTCCTTTTCACAATTGCCTTATACTTATGAGAGGCTGAATACAGAAACTGGATTACCCACTAATACCATTAAGGGCTTGCAGTTTGATGAAAAGCATCGCTTTTTATGGATTGCGACCGAGTCTGGTATTGTAAGATATAATGGGCATAACGTTCAAAGCTTTGGGGACCAAGAAGAAAAATCAATTTTAAATAATAGGGTGGTATATTTTACCAAGTCAGAAAACGGAACTTTATTTGGGAAATTTGTAGATGCTACAAGTTTTAAAATTAGCCTAAATGATGTTATTGTAGGCAAAACTTCATCAAAAAATAATAACCTAAATGAATATATAGAGGATAAGTACAATGTAAAGCTAGGCAAGCTCAATACCGACATATATAGCACCCTTTTCAAAACATATAAAATAAATAATGAAATACTTTCTATTAATGATGGATACTTAATTCGATTTAAAAGTAAAAAAGTGGACACCTTAGTTTCACTTGATAAAAATGCACAAGGTTTTCAAATGGGGGATAGGCTGTTTGTAATAGATGAAAATAATATATTATCTGAAATTAAAATAATTAATGATCCCTTTAAAAATGTTACTACAGTTACTGTGAAAAAGGTGGACCATTGTGAGAAATATTTTACAAAGGGGGAACTAGTAAAAGTTTTTCAAAACTTGTCATATGATGATGCTTTCATAATTATTGGTAATAAAGTATATAGAATTCATTATGATGAAAATGGTTTTAATTTTGAAATTTTAATTAATAATTTACCATTTAATGAATATTATAAATTTGTACAATTTGATAAAGCAACACAAACCATATATTTAGCTACAGATAATAGAGGGGTGATTGTTTGTAGGCCAAAATTCTTTAATAGAATCTTACCCAATAATACATTGTTAAATACTAGTACGAGTGCTTATGCACAGGTACTATTGAAAAATGGGAATATTCAAGTAAATGATGGGCCAATATTTGGCTCATCCAAAACAATCAGTCCTTCAATTTTCGATAAAAAATCTTTCACAGTTACTTTTACTTCAAGTAAAAATATTCTCTATTTTACCAATTCAGATGGGATTGTTGAGTATGACTTGACCAAAAGCAAGATTATTAAAAAAACTAAATCTGAATACGCGAATAAGAATGCTTTCATAGAAGTGAAAGGTGTTGTCTATTCTATGAATGATAGAGGAATTATTAAGAAGACTAGTAATAATGAATGGGTGAGTATTTTAAAATTTAAATGGTCTCCTTTAAATTTTATTGTGTATGATATAAATAGGGTGAATGCTAAGGAGCTACTAGTAGCTACTACAGATGGTATATATAAATACAATTTAGAAAAAAATACTTTCAAATTGTTCTATAGGGATAAGACAAAAGCCAATTTTAGGAGTATTTATAAAATGGATGATTATTTTTTATTAGGAACTTATGGCGGAGGAGTATACATGTATAAGCAGGACACCATAAAAAAAATGCCCTTCGACCCTAATGGTTATTTGAAATATGTACATTGTTTTATTGAAGATGATGAGCATAATATATGGGCTAGTACCAATAAGGGTCTTTTTAGATCACCTAAACAATCTTTAAAAGATTTCTGGAGTTTTGGACCAGGCAGAATTGCATTTAGGTATTTTGGTAAATTAGATGGTATAGATGTTTTGGAGATGAATGGTGGCTGCAGCCCCTGTGCTATAAAACTACCTAATGGAGATTTTTCAATACCAGGAATAGATGG
>CAINWZ010000046.1 GCA_903854725.1 uncultured Bacteroidota bacterium | reverse complement strand
GATTAATAATTTCTTAATAACAAGGCACCCGTTTATGGGGTGCCTTGAAAAAATCATCAGATAAAATTAAAGAGATTCATTAATATTTTATAATGAATCTCTTTAATAACTTAATCTCTATAATAACAACGCACCCGTTTATGGGGTGCGTTGAAAAAGTCATTAGAGTAAATTATAGAGATTAATAATTTCTTAATAACAAGGCACCCGTTTATGGGGTGCCTTGAAAAAATCATCAGATAAAATTAAAGAGATTCATTAATATTTTATAATGAATCTCTTTAATAACTTAATCTCTATAATTTAAAGCAGGTTTAATATCACCTAATAAAGCTTTGTATTTATAGTCACCTTTAGATTGCTTAAATTCTTCAATTGCTTTTGCAAGTAATACAGGGTTGCTCATTAAATCAATAGCGGTTAAAGCCATTGTTTTGCTGGCTACTAACATTCCCTTCGTTCCTATTTCAGTTCCACCAGAAGCAACGGCTTGCCAACTATGTGCAGGTGTACCAGGCACCCAAGTAGCTGCACGTAAACCAACAGTAGGTAAAGCATAGCTAACATCACCCACATCGGTTGATCCGCTATTACCTTCATTGATATAGGTAAGTGGTTTAACTGTCGCAGCAGTGGCTACATCAACTTTTGCACCAATAAAACTAGGTTCAATTTTTTTGGCAAAATTTAATTCAGCTTCCGTATAAGTAACACCACCCACTTTTTCTAAATTAGTTTGCATGGCTTCGGCCAAAGTTTTATTAATTAATAAATCGTGTGTACCACCAATGATATCATATTGAAATCTCGTTCCAGTTCCCAAAGCGGCACCTTCGGCAGCCTTTACAACTCTATCAAAAATTTCTAAAACATCTTTACGTTTTGGATGACGCACATAATAATAGGCTTCTGCAAAATCAGGCACTACATTCGGCGCTTTACCACCACTTGTTATAATATAATGTATTCTAGTTTCTTGCGGAACGTGCTCACGCATCATATTGACCATATTGTCCATCGCTTCTACTGCATCTAAAGCAGAGCGACCTTGCTCAGGTTGAGCTGCAGCATGTGCAGAAATACCATAAAATTTAAACTTAGCCGATTTATTAGCTAATGCACTAGTAGTAGTCACAGCGTTTACATCATCAGGATGCCAATGTATAACAGCGTCTACTCCATTAAATAAACCCGCACGCACCATAAATACTTTACCACTTCCACCTTCTTCAGCAGGGCAACCATATACTTTTACAGTGCCTTTTAATTTTCCTGAAGCAATTAATTCTTTTATCGCAATACCAGCGCTTACAGAAGCAGTGCCAAATAAATGGTGACCACAACCATGTCCAGCATTTTTGCCTGCAATGGGATTTTTTTCTGGGATTGCAGTTTGTGATAATCCTGGAAGGGCATCATATTCAGCTAAAATACCAATTACAGGAGAACCGCTGCCATAAGTAGCTACAAAGGCAGTAGGTATTTCAGCAACACCTGTTTCTACTGTAAAGCCCGCTGCTTTTAAATTTTGTACATGCAAAGCGGCGCTTTTATTTTCTTTATACCCTACTTCAGCATATTCCCAAATTTGCAAAGCAGTTTTTTTATCTGCTTCATAGGCGTTGTTTAAAGCTGCAAGTGTGGCTTCTTTATTTGTATTTATTTGTTGTGTAGCTGGATCTACTTTATTTTTCTTTTGTGCGCTTACACACACACTACCTAAAAGCAAAACAGCGATTAAAATTCTTTTCATAAAATGGTTCTTTATATTGAAATAATTAAAAAGCAATAGTATATTATAAAAATAAGTCGTAAAATAATTTGGCTCCTGGCACTACCGAATAATGTGCTAAATCGGTAATCCCCTCTGCTGCCAATACTTCTTCGTCAGTAAAAGTTTTGCCAGTATATTGTAATTTTTCTTTACTCAAAATAAAAAAGGCAGCGTCTGCAATAATATCCGAGGTGCGACTCATATTGGCTAAAGCTTGTCCACCTAATAAATTACGCACAGCAGCAGTATCTATCGTTGTTCTAGGCCATAAAGAATTACAAGCAATATTATCGTCTTTAAATTCTTCCGCCCAACCCAAGGTCATCATACTCATATCATATTTAGATATGGTATAAGCAACATGCGGTCCTAACCATTTTGGTGCTAAATTAATAGGAGGAGATAAAGTTAAAATATGAGCTTGTGATGATTTTTTTAAATAAGGCAGTGCATGTTGAACCATTAAAAAAGTACCACGTACATTAATGCTATGCATTAAGTCAAATCTTTTACTTGGTGTGCTTGCGGTATCTGTTAATTGAATAGCACTTGCATTGTTAATAAGGATATCGATGCCACCAAATTTATCTACTGTTAGCTTCACTGCATTTGCAATTTGTGCTTCATCTCTTATATCCACTTGCACTGCCAAAGCCTTTACCCCTAAGGCTTCTACTTCTGCTGCTGCCGAAAAAATAGTGCCTCCTAGTCGTGGATCTTCTTCCACCGACTTAGCTGCAATTACAATGTTAGCACCTGCAGCCGCTAATTTTAAAGCCATTGCTTTACCAATCCCTCTACTACCGCCTGTTATAAAAACAGTTTTTCCTTGTAATGACATAACTAATCTTTTAAAAAATTTGTAATAATCTTTTCTGTTTCAGTATAAGCTGTTTCTAAAATATCATTTTTAATAATGGCATTAAACTCATTACTAAAACTTATTTCATACGCTGCTTTATCTAATCGCATTTGAATACTTTCGGGCGTTTCTGTATTTCTTTTTTCTAATCTTTCTTTTAGTACTTCAATAGAAGGCGGCATGATAAATATAGATAAACAATTTGCGCCTAATTGCTTTTGAACTTTAATGGCTCCTTTTACGTCAATATCTAAAACAGGAATTTTTCCTAAATTCCAGATACGTGTTAATTCCGATTTTAAAGTACCATAATAAACACCCTCATACACCATCTCGTATTCTAAAAAATCATTTTGATAAATAGCCCCCTCAAATTTTGCCAGTGAAATAAAATGGTATTCCACCCCGTCTTTTTCGGTTCCCCTTGGCGCACGGGTAGTGGCAGAAACGGAAAAGGATAATTGCGGCATTTTGTGTAATAAAAAAGCAGCAATGGATGTTTTCCCAGCACCCGAAGGAGCGGTTAAAATAATTACTTTATGTTGGGGTTCGGACATCCTAAATGGGTTATTGGGGTACTAATTTGCTCGCTCTAAATTACACAAATACTACCTAAATAAATAATTATACTAGGGGCAAGCATAAATCTAATTATGGCGTATATTTAGCAGTACAAAAAATTAATTATAACGAATAATAGCCTTATGCAAAAACAATTATTTACGTATTTATTAGTTCTTCTTGCCTTTATTGCGCAAGCACAAAGACCTACCGAGGAAACAGCACCTAAAGCAGCTGTTAAATCAGAGGACAAAAATCCAAGTTTTAAAAGAGAGCTTTCTTTAGAAGCAAAAACAGAAAACAAAGCAGAGATAGTGATTAAAGGACAAAAAGTGCCCTATAAAGTAGTGACGGGTACCATGCCTGTTTGGGATGAGGATGGCAAAGCTATCGCCGGTTTATTTTATGTATACTATGAACGCACTGACGTGACCAATAAAGATGAGCGTCCTTTGGTGATTTCTTTTAATGGCGGACCTGGTACAGCAAGTGTTTGGATGCACTTAGGGTATACAAGCCCTAGAAAATTAAAAATTGATGACGAGGGCTATCCTGTTCAACCTTATGGATTCGAAGAAAATACCAATTCTATTTTAGATGCAGCAGATATTGTTTATATCGATCCAGTGAATACTGGCTTCTCTCGTATTTTAGACAAGTCGGTTCCTACTTCTAAATTTTTTGGCGTGAATGCGGATGTAAAATACTTAGCAGATTGGATTAATACTTTCGTGGGAAGAAATAAGCGTTGGGCTTCTCCAAAATTCTTAATTGGTGAAAGCTATGGTACCACGCGCGTATCTGGTTTGTCATTAGAATTACAAAATAGACATTGGATGTATTTAAATGGAGTGATTTTAGTATCACCTACCGATTTAGGTATTAAGCGTGAAGGGCCTGTAGATGCAGCACTTCGTATTCCTTATATGGCAGCAACTGCATGGTTTCATAAAAAATTACCAGCCGATTTACAATCAAAAGATTTAACAGCCTTTCTTCCAGAAGTAGAAACGTTTACGGTAAATGAATTAATGCCTGCACTTGCACAAGGGGGTGTTTTAAATGCAGATAAGAAAAAAGAAATCATTAAAAAACTATCACGTTATATAGGTATCGCAGAAACAGAAGTAACACAACAAAATTTAGAAATTCCATTTGACTATTTCTGGAAAGAATTATTACGCGATAAAGGTAAAACAGTAGGTCGTTTAGATTCAAGATATATTGGTATCGATAAAAAAGATGCAGGTCAAAGACCAGATTATAATGCAGAACTTACTTCTTGGGAACATTCTTTCACCCCTGCAATTAATATGTACTTAAGAGATGAATTAGGATACAAGACCGATTTAAACTATTATATTTTTGGTCCTACTTTCCCTTGGGATAATACGAATAACCATACTGGTGATGACTTACGTCAAGCCATGATGCAAAATCCGTATTTACATTTATTAGTACAATCGGGATATTATGATGGCGCTTGTGATTATTTTAATGCAAAATATAATATGTGGCAAATGGATCCTGCTGGAAAAATTCAAGATAGAATGTTCTGGGAAGGATACCGAAGTGGACACATGATGTATTTGCGTAAAGAAGACTTAGCAACAAGCAATGATCATTTGAGAGCCTTTATTAAAAAGAGTATTCCGAAGGCGGGGACTCCTGCAAAGTTTTAGATCTTTAATAAAATATAAAGACCTAAAACTTTTGATAATGATTTAAAAAAGAGTCCCATATTTAAAATATGGGACTCTTTTTATTTTTAGCTTTTAATTAGTTGATTCTTTTTATATGCGCTCCTAATGCTTGTAATCGAGTATCGATATTTTGATATCCTCTATCAATTTGTTCAATATTTTGAATGGTACTTTTTCCTTCTGCACTTAATGCAGCAATCAGTAAAGCTTGCCCAGCGCGGATATCAGGGCTGCTCATGGTAATACCACGCAGTGGATATTTACGTGCTAAGCCAATCACCGTGGCGCGATGTGGATCACACAAAATAATTTGCGCACCCATATCAATTAATTTATCTGTAAAAAATAAACGACTCTCAAACATTTTTTGATGAATCAGTACACTACCTCTTGCTTGAATTGCAGTGACTAAAACAATACTTAATAAATCAGGTGTAAAACCTGGCCATGGGTTATCGTAAATAGTTAATATACCACCGTCCATAAAAGTTTGTATCTCATAAATATCTTGAGCAGGTATATAAATATCATCTCCTTTAATAGTAAAATCAATGCCTAGTAAACGAAATTTATCTGGAATAATACCTAAGTGCTCGATCCCTGCATTTTTAATAGTGATTTCGCTTTTTGTCATAGCAGCAAGTCCAATGAAAGATCCAATCTCAATCATGTCTGGTAAAATACGATGCGTTGCGCCACCTAATTTTGTAACCCCTTCAATGCATAATAAATTACTACCTATGCCCGTAATTTTTGCCCCCATATTATTTAAAAGCAAACAAAGTTGTTGCACATAAGGCTCACAAGCAGCATTGTAAATACTTGTAACGCCTTCCGCTAATACAGCAGCCATAACGATATTGGCCGTTCCTGTTACAGAAGGCTCTTCTAATAACATATAAGTACCCAATAACTTATCTGCAGTTAAAGTAAAACAAGCCAATTTCTCATCATAGGCGTATTTAGCGCCTAATTTTTCAAATCCAATGATATGCGTATCTAATCTTCTTCTTCCAATTTTATCTCCACCTGGTTTTGGTAAATAGGCTTTTTTAAATCTTGCTAAAATAGGACCAGCCAACATCACGCTACCACGCAATCTTCCACTCTTTGTTTTAAAATCATCTGAAGCTAAATAAGTAGGATCAATTGCATTAGCGCGAAAACGATATTCACCTACTGCTAATTTTTCAACACTTACACCCATTGCTTCCAATAACTCTATTAATAAATTAACATCAACAATATCTGGAATATTCGCAATGGTAATGGGTTCTGCAGTTAATACCACTGCAGACAAAATTTGTAAGGCCTCATTTTTTGCACCTTGTGGTGTAATATTTCCTTTAAGTGCTTGGCCTCCTATGACTTCGAATGAACTCATTGTATGTAAATTATTTGCATTACGAAAATACAGTATTAGTTGGACTATCTATTCTCTCTACAATCAAAAAATCCCATCTCGCAAAAGCAAAATGGGATGAATAGTATTTTTAAAAGCAACTTAAAAACGTTTTTTAAAATTGCGGTTATTGTTATTGCGACCACCGCCACCGCCTGGTCCACCAGGTCCGCGTCCACCGCGATTGTTATTGTTGCGGTTATTTTGCCAACGACCTCCAGCTGGACGATATTCATCTCTTTCAAAATTCTGATTGCGATGTTTAATGTAAGGCGTATTGCTAAATTCAAGTTCTCCACCTGTAATAGCATTTAACTCACTTCTGATAGCGTCATCTTGAACCAATTCTTTATGCCAGTTACTATAGGCCAACTTCATGTAATGTGCGATCGCATGCGCAAAACCTGCTTTTTTCTCCTCATCTTTTTCCACCATGGCTTTATCAATCACCAATTCAAGGTTTTTACCAAGATGGGCATATTTGATCTTACGCTTTGGATAGGGGATAGGATCGGGCTTTTGCTTGTAGGTTTCTTTGGTAGGAATAGGATAAGGGCTATCCACATCCAATTGAAAATTACTCATAAAAAACAGGTGATCCCATAATTTATGCTTGTAGTCTTCTATATTCTTTAGTTGGGGGTTTAAAAAGCCCATCAATTCAATCACTACCTGGGCTTGCTCTTGTCTTTTGGCACGGTCTTCAATAGTCATCAAATGATCTACCATTTTATGCACGTGACGGCCATACTCCCTCATCCCCATTAAACTTCTTGCTGTATTGTATTCCATGTATTTATTACTTCTCGAGTAACAAATGTAAGGATTTATTTTATCTTCGTACCATGGAGGCACTGATACAACAAATCGAAACCATTACGAAAGAAATCCAAAATACGGTCGCTACCACCAGCGCCGACGTGGAATCCTTTAGAATTAAATACTTGGGAACCAAAGGTTTGGTGAAAAATATGATGGGTGAAATGAAGTCAGTCCCCAATGAACAAAAAAAGGAATTCGGTCAAATATTGAACGCCTTTAAGGTAGCCGCCGAAGAAAAACTAGAAACATTAGTAGCAGCATTGGGTGATACAACAACACTAGATGCAACAATAGATACCTCTTTACCTGGCGATGAATTTACAGTGGGTACAAGACATCCTTTAAATTTAGTGCGCAATCAAATGGTTTCTATTTTTAAAAGATTAGGATTTGCGGTAGCAGAAGGACCAGAGATAGAAGATGATTGGCATAATTTTGGTGCGATGAATTTACCCGCAGATCATCCAGCGCGTGATATGCAAGACACTTTTTATGTGCAAGAAGCAACAGATAATAATGCATCATGGTTATTAAGAACACATACTTCAAGTGTGCAAGCGCGCGTGATGGAAACACAAAAACCTCCTATTCGTGTTATTTGTCCTGGACGTGTTTATCGCAATGAAACTATTTCAGCAAGAGCGCATTGTTTCTTTCATCAAGTAGAAGGATTGTATATAGATGAAAACGTAAGCTTCGCAGATTTAAAACAAACACTTTATTTTTTCGTACAAGAAATGTTTGGCAAGGATGTGAAAGTAAGATTCCGTCCAAGTTATTTTCCATTTACAGAACCAAGTGCCGAGATGGATATAAGTTGTCAAATATGTAGTGGTAAAGGATGTAATATTTGTAAACACACAGGATGGGTAGAAATTTTAGGTAGCGGTATGGTGCATCCGAATGTGTTAAAAAACTTTGACATAGATCCTGAAAAGTATACAGGCTTTGCATTTGGTATGGGCGTAGAAAGAATTGCGCAATTAAAATACCAAGTAAACGATTTACGTTTATACTCTCAAAACGACTTACGCTTTTTGCAACAGTTTAAGAGTGTCTGATAAATAATTATGTTACACAACACCAAGGGTATTGTTTTACGCGTCACAAAATATGGTGATACGAGTATTATCATGACAGCGTATACCGAACTTTTTGGTTTACAACAATACATTGTAAAAGGGGTTAGAGTTACTAGTAAAAAAGGAGCGAACAAAGGAGTGTTTTATCAACCCGCTGCTATTTTACAAATGGAAGTATATTATTCTCCCATGAAGCAATTACAAATGGTGAAGGACGTGAGCTGGGATTTTGTTTATCAAAATGTGTACTCCGATGTTTTACGCAATGCAGTAGCCACTTATATTGTAGAAGTCTTACAGCAAACCATGCACCCCGAACCGCACCCCGAATTATTTTATTTGATAGAAGATACCTTTAAACAATTAGATAAAGGTGGCAGTAATTTAGTGGGCAACCTGCCTATCTATTTTTTAATTCATTTAAGTCAAACCATGGGCTTTGGCTTACAAGGAAAATATAGTCCTACCACCTCTGTATTAGACGTGCGGGAAGGACAGTTTGTAGAAAAAGTGCCTACGCACCCCTATTTTTTAGAAGGCCAAGAAGCACAAACAGCTTCTACTTTTTTACAAGTACAATTTTACAATGACTTAGATACAATTGTATTAAGCGGCACACAAAGAAAAAAAATATTAGAACTTTTTCAGTTATCCTTAAGCTGGCACTATAAAAAATTTAGTGAGATTAAGTCCCTACCCATATTACAAGAGGTGTTGAGATAATAATTCTTAATAAAATAATCAACTTTAGCTTATATATAGATGTATTTTTATTTATATTTAAGTTTATAAATTAACTATGGAAGTACACCACCATTCACACCACCCCAAAAAGTGGAAAGAATATATAACAGAGTTTTTAATGCTGTTTTTAGCAGTGAGTATGGGCTTTTTGGCAGAGAATGTGCGAGAGGAGCGGGTTATAGAGCACCAAACCCAGAATGTGATATTACAACTTCGTGACGAGTTGATGAAAGATAGCAGCGCCATCCATCTGAGTAAAATAGCCCATAGCAAACAAGACTCGGCCACGATTTTTTTAGAAAATTATATTTTAAAAACAGAGCTAGAGAAAAATAAAATACCCTTTTTTTACTTGCATAATTATTTATGTACAAGACAAGGCATTTTTGAGACAAACTGTATTGCCATTGACCAATTAAAGTTTGCAGGAGTACTTAAAAATGTGAAAGATAAAAAATTGCGTGATGGTATTGAAAATTACGATTTATTACTACTTAAAAATAAAGTTAGATCCTCACGGGAAGAAGCTTTTATGAATAAATATATCGATGATTTACGGATAGAACCTTTTAATTATTACTATAGACTAAATGAACATTTAATTGACACCATTGAAAATGTAAAGGGCACCGCTATGTCATTCACTACTATAAACTATCATTATTTAAGTTTTGCTTTTAAATTAGATAAAATTTTTTTACCTGATCAATTAGTGCTTAAAAATTTTGATAAAGACAAATATTTGAGTCGTATTTTACAATTAAATGGAATTAGGATGTCCACCAACAGTAATGAATTAAAAAAATTGGGTTTGGCGGCTAAAGAGCTCTTATTAAATATAGAACGTGTATATCCGGATTTGCATAAAGCAGAATAAATTTTTCCAGTTATTTAAATACAATCAACCATGGAAGTTCATCACCCACATCATCTGCACACACACGAAAACGCAAAGAAAAAATTTAAAGAATATATTTTTGAATTTCTAATGCTTTTCTTAGCAGTTACTATGGGTTTTTTTGCTGAGAACAAAAGAGAATTTTTTGTAGAAAGAGAAAGAGAGCATCAGTACATGCAAAGTTTTTATGAAGATTTAAAAAGAGATACTACCGAATTAAATGCGGTGAGAAGAACCTTTGTTAGACAAGTACGCTATTTAGATACTACTGTAAAAATTTTATTTACAAATAAGACGGATACAGCTTCTATACAAAAACTCTATCAATTAAACCTGAGCACTCTAGGTAGTAGAGGGGTTAGATTAATTGAAAGGACCACGGCACAATTAAAAAATGCAGGTGGCCTAAGGCTTGTTGAAAATAGCAAGATTAGCGATCACATTGCTGTATATTGGCATTGGGCCTCTTATATTCAAGCCTATGGTGAATCAACCGAGGAATTAAAAATTCGCGCCAGAGAAAAATCATATTTAATATTTAATAATGGATTTTATCAAAATCAGGAAATAGGTAATACTAAATATAAGGTGAAACCTGGGGCTGTATTAATGACATACGATAAAAATACTTTGCTAGAATTTGCCAATAGGCTACACCATATTAAAAATGCTTTAAATAATGTTTCCATAGTACAGATTGACGCTACCACAAAAGTGGCTGTAGATTTAATGGAAGAGCTAAAAAATGAATACCACGTAAAATAAAGTAAACATGGAAGTGCACCACCATTCACATCATCCCAAAAAATGGAAAGAATATTTTGTAGAATTTTTAATGCTCTTTTTAGCAGTGAGTATGGGTTTTGTTGCAGAAAACATAAGAGAGAAGCATGTTGAAAATGAAAGATCAGAGGAATTAATACAGGCTTTTATTATTGATATAAAAGAGAATCAAAAACAATTAGATTCACTGATTTTACAAAACCAAAAACAATCTAGTTATTTTGACTCTTTAAGTATCGTGCACGCAACTATAAAGGAACCCATTGACTTATATGAGTTAGCCAATACATTAGATTTTTGGATGTATCGTTTCATTAATAGGAAAACCATATTTGAACAAATGAAAAGCTCTGGTGCACTTAGATATATTCAAGATAAGGATATGCTAAAGGCAATATTAACGTATGAAGAGCATGCTAGTCTAGCTGAAGCAAGATCTTTAGAAACTGAAACGCAACAATATTTTGATCAATTTAGGCCTGACTTAATAAAAATACTTCCGCCCTCTTTTTTTATTTATAGAGGCACAGTAGAAAAAAAGTACAATCAATTTAACTCGGTTAAAAATGTATCTTTTCACCCTGGATTCATGAAAAATTATTTATTACATAAAAACGAATTAATCAAAGATCTTAAGAATACTAAATTATCTATTGCCCAAAACAGAGCATTGTCTAATATATGGTTTCATAGAATAGATAGATTGGCAGTGAGTTTAGTTTCACAAATAAGCCTTCTAGAAGAAGGGAAGCAATTACTTAAAATGTTGGAGCAAGAACACCACTAATTTATTTTACAATTAATCATTCTTCCTGCTATTGCGATGTCTTCGCCACATGATAATTAAGATAGCTATAATGCCAAATAAAATGGGGAATTGCATGTTGTTAAATTGTACTGTAAAGTTACCATCATTTATAGCATTGGCCAAGGAAAACTACTTTCTAGTTTTACTTTAATACCTTCTTTTGAAGATTTTCTAGCTGCTTCTATAATTTCAAGTACATGTAAAGAATGAAGTACATTGATACGTGGTTCTATATGAGTCGCTAACGCACCTGCTATTCGTGTAGCACCTTCTTGCCATTGATATCCTTTATCATCTGTTTGATGTACTTGAGGCGGTTCGGTCCATGAAGTATCTAGTACTACACTTTTAGGTTCCCAATCATATCCAATTAATCGCATATTGCCCTTGTCTCCAAAAATTTGTATGCTGTGCAAAGTTTGGTTTTTTGCTTCATGACCAAAGGGATCAAAATAATTAAATCCACACATAACATGGCTTATAACACCATTGTCATGTGCTAATAATATATGTGCGTTGTCTTCTTCATTTACTTTAATAATACCTTTCTCATCAATCTCTCTTTCTTTATTTACAATACTGGTCATTGCCATTACCGATTTTGCAGGACCTAATAAACCAGTAAGTGTAGCCATATTATATACGCCTAAATCGGGCATGCTGCCACCCAGTGGTTCATAAAAAAACGAAGACCAAGTTGGACCCGTGTGACCATATTGTCCGTGCGCACTTGCCAATTTTCCAAGCTTACCCGCTTGAATGGTTTTACTCATAAATTCAAACTGAGTGCTAGTCACCACAGCGGGTGCTCCCCAAATACGAACACCTTTTGATTTTGCAAAATCCACCAATGCTTTCCCCTCTGCATAAGTATTGGCTAATGGCTTTTCACTCCATACATTTTTTCCAGCTTGAAGGGCAATTTTATTTAAAGCTCCATGCATTTGCATATCGGTTAATGTCAACATTAAATCAAAATCATTTCCTTTTAGCAAGGCATCAATATGATTATACGTACTTGCACCAATATTATATTTTTTATTTTGAGCTTCTGCCCTATCCTTTTTAATATCACAAAGGCTAACTATTTTTATGAAAGGGGAACTCTGTAAATGAACAATGTATCTATTACTAACACTACCACAACCAATAATGGCTACATTAATTATTGTTTGCTCTTCTTTTGCAAATACTTCTAATGAGCTTAGTAATAAAGCCACACTTGCAAGTGATGTTTTTTCTAAAAAATTAGCTCTTGTCATTTGTTGATGCATATTTAAAAAAATTAGCTACTAAATTTAAATAATTCTTTTGGAAGTTGACGTTTTTTGTAATTGACCATTTGTATGTAGGCCTTCTATTAAAATAACGCCAGGCTTTTTCCCTTTTTCAAAACTACCTAGAGTAGTATCCATTTGCAAAGCACGCGCGCCATTGAGGGTAGCCCATGTTAGCATTTCAGTTAATTCAATGGAGGGATGATGATCTTGTATTGTTTTTAATTCATCTAAAATACTTAATGTCCAATTACTTGCATAGCTATCCGTGCCTATAATGATGTTGGCACCATTTGCGCGCAACAATTCAATAGGTGGCATGGCTTGTTCTATATATTGATTGGCATTAGGACATAAGCACCAATAAGGATGAGCCATTTCCTTTTTAACAGTATTAATATCTGCAGCACTTGTAAAACTATTATGGACTAAAATGCTGGTAGCTGCTGTTTTTATTTTTGGCAGTACCGATTGTATACTAGATAATCCAGTAGCATGAAAAAAATCAAGTGATACTTTGGTGCGCTCATACATGCCTAAAAAATCACCCGTCTTTTTTTCAAAAAATTCATTTTCTGCTGCTGTTTCTTGATTGTGCATGCTTATTGTATGCAATCCAAAATGAGTGGCTAATAACTTTAATAAAGCAAAGGTACAAGAGTAAGGTGCATGTGGGACAAGTGCTGCAAGCAAACCTTTGTTTTGAAATTGTGCTTGTATGTCAAGTCCTGCTTTTATTTTTTCAGGAGCACGTGAAGGATCTAAATCATAAATTTCTATAAAATTATAATACGCTAATTTTTGTTTTTCTTTTTGCGCAAGCGTATCAATTGTATTTGATATATCCCCAACTGCTACAATTCCATTGTCAAACATTTCATTTTCAGCCGCAATAATGGCTTCTTGTATAATCGTATCTTCCACTTTTCTTAATCCCACAATTTGTTTTACAAAATCTTGCAAACCCGTATGTGCAGGAATCATTCCTTTCATGTGGGATAATTCTAAATGGCAATGCGCATTGATAAATCCTGGTGCAATGATTCCTTCCCAATTTTGAATATCTTCTCCGGCATCTTCAATTCCCACCAAGCCTTCGATGGTTCCATCTTTTTGGGTAATTAAAACCAGTTGGTCTTCTAAAAGCTCGGTCCCCGTAAAAATTTGAGTTGCTTGAAATTTTTGATACATATATATAAGACGCCCTTTAGGTAAGAAGCTGCTTAAAAATAGGCCAGAATCCCCAAAAACAGGCTAAACAATGGTCAAAACTTTGAATAACACAACTCCAAACATTTTGTAACTACTTGATTTTCAGCATCTATTTAGTATGAAGAATATTATGATACAAAATTATTATTGATAATCAGCTAGTTATAAAGATGCGATATAAAAACAATCCCCAAATTATTGGGAAAACCCGAATTCCCCCCGTACCTTCGCCCTCCCTTATAAAAGAGGGATATTTTATGGCTGACGGGATAGCGCAGCCTCATTAAAACAAAAGACTATGAGTAAACTACATTTCACCACGAAGCACGCCAACGCGGCTACCGTTAAACATGGCTGGTACATTGTTGATGGTACTAATCACACCGTAGGACGTATTGCTTCAAAAATCGCAGCTGTTCTACGTGGTAAGAACAAAGCTTATTACACACCGCACGTTGATTGCGGAGATTATGTAATCATTATTAATGCAGAAAAAGTAAAATTGACTGGAAACAAATTCCACGATAAACAATACTTAAACTATTCTGGCT
>CAINWZ010000045.1 GCA_903854725.1 uncultured Bacteroidota bacterium | reverse complement strand
ATTTTTTGTTGTGGTCTTGGTAAAGAAAAATTCACTTCTCTATAACCCAATGCAATTTTATGAGTGCCATCTAAAAAATACCAGTCAGGCGCATTGATATACACCCCATGTTCATTTAACCAATGGTATAATCCTTTTTGTATTTCCATTTGTCTCCATTGAGAATCATCATACCCCAAATGTCCTGGATGTTTGGTGGATGCACATACATCACCAGGATAAGGTCCGTCATTTTCCCAAATATCAAAACCAGTATAAGAGAAAAAGTTTTCTATTTTATCTCTATAAGCAAGTCCCCATTTACTTCCAAAGCAAGGCGCATTGCCAAAAAAAGCGCCGCCTGGTTTACCTGTTTTGATATCCACTACATCATCTTCATCGCTAATCCGTCTGCTACTATACAAAGAATAACCACCTAATAAAATTTTATGTTCATGCGCATAGGTTGCTAATTTTTTCCATTTATTTAAATTAGCCATAGAAGTGTCTTCCATTTCTAAATGACTACCAAAACTTAAAATCACTGCCTCATATCCAGTAGCCACACATTGATCAATGGCATTGATAACCTCTTGATCATTTTTGCTTACCAAATGCATAAAGATGGGGTTCTGCGTTGTCCAAGGTGCAATCTTTCGATACATTTGTTTCAACATCAATCCTCTTCTTTGACGGTCATAACTATCCATTAATAATTCATTGGTACGCACCGATTTAAATATTTCATTGGGCGCTAATTCAATGCCAGGAGCCTTTTCGGGATATATTTCTAATAAACAAGGTGTTTCAAAATTGTAATTCACTTGCGAAGTATAACTCAAGTCTGTTTTCCAATGAGTTGTTTGATCGCTAATGTCATAACGCATGGCATTATTAAAGGCATAGTTTGTTTCAAAATAAATACCGTGTTGCTTTTTCATTTCTTCAGGCTTTCCCACTACAGCACTCTCCTCTTCTACCAAACCCAATACTTCATTTACCACTCTGTTTATTTTAATAGAAGTATTTGCTTTATTTTCAATAGAAATCCATTTAGTTATTAAGGGTAGCCCATCATATAATTCATAATGTACTTTAATAATTATATCTTTTAAGGCTGGTAATGATGAAGTAAATTCAAGGGCAATTGCTTTGCCGGTGGGTTGATTCGGGTTAGTAAGCCAGGTATTGGCCTTCCAATTAATGAAAGGGGTAATATCACTTATTGTATACTTCGAATAAATAAAATCGGAATCATTTTTTTGTAACTTATTTTCAGTTTCAATTCTTAAATAGGCTTTTTCTTTCTGTCCAATTAGTCCTCCTACATTATATAAATGATTATTTAAAATCACTTTGGCTTCTGGTTCAATACTTCTTAAAAGTTCTTGCCCATTAGTTAAATTAGTATAGCTAATACAACTAAGATTAGGACTTACTAAAAAAGTTCGTCTTACTAAACTGTTATCAATGGTTAATGTATTTTTTTTGATTGTGATAGATGCCTTTTGGCTGATTGGTTTTATAAGCCAATCCCCCTTTTGTGCAACTGCTGCTTGAGAAATGAAAATCAGTTGGAAACTGAGTGTAACAGCTATACTAGCATACCATTTCTTCATCTTATTATTTTTAATTTTTATGATTCGTATCACGATTTTATGAATAGAAATTTACGAAATAATTCATAGCTTTGATTATGAAATCTAATAATAATTTTATGGCTAAAGGAGCTACTGCTTTTCTTTTAACTTTAGTACTTATTTCATGTAAAAAGAAGGAAGAAGGAATCCAGCCAAGTTTTGAAAAAATAACATACTCGGTATATGCTTCGGGCATAATTAAAAGCAATAACCAGTATCAAGTGTATGCTAAAGCAACCGGTATTGTTGCTGATATATTTGTAAAAGATGGGGATTTAATAAAAAAGGGACAGGCCATTCTTAAGTTATCTGATGCAGCACAAAAATTAAATTATGAAAATGCTAAATTATTAGCCGATTTTTCTTCTTCTAATGCTAATAAGGAAAAATTAATACAGGCTCAAACGGAATTAGAAGTGGCAAAATTAAAAATGGAAAACGAAAGTTCCTTATTGGAGAAACAAAAAAAATTATGGGCACAAGAAATTGGATCTAAAAATGAATTAGACCAAAGAGAACTTTCTTATAAAAATGCAGTAAGTATTTTTAATGCTGCTAAGCTCCGTAGCAATGATTTGCAAAAACAAATAAACTTTCAATCGGAGCAAACACAAAGAACTGCAAGTATATCTTCCAGTTCTATGAACGATTTTATTGTGAAGAGTGAAATTAATGGCAGACTCTACAGCCTTTCCAAAGAAAAGGGAGAAATGGTCAACACGCAAACACCCATTGCTGTTATAGGAGATGCAACACAATTTTATGTAGAATTACAAGTAGATGAATATGATATTTCAAAATTGAAGATTGGTCAAAAAGTATTTTTAACATTAGATAGTTACAAAGGCGAAGTATTTGAAGCTGCTGTTAGTAAGTTGTACCCCATCATGAATGAAAAATCTAAATCATTTAAAATAGAAGCCAATTTTACAAAGCAGCCTAGTCGCTTATACCCTAATTTAAGTACCGTGGCAAACATTGTAATTGAAATAAAAGAAAATGCCTTAACCATTCCTAGAAATTATTTGATCAATAATGAATACGTTTTATTAGCCAATAAAGAAAAAAGAAAAGTAGTTACTGGATTAAAAGATTACGAAAAAGTAGAAATTATTTCTGGTATAACAGCAAAAGAGTTGCTTTTTAAACCTGAATAATGAAAAGAAAGCTACTCATAGATATTGCCAAATCTTTACTCTTTGCAAGATGGAAACAGACGCTGGTAGCGGCTATTGGCGTTACTTTTAGCATTACCATGTTTATTACTCTATTAAGTTTTATGAGTGGGCTAAATGATCTTTTAGATGGACTTATCTTAAATAGAACGCCTCATATTAAATTGTTCAACGATATTAAGCCTAATGAGAATCAACCTGTTAAATTAGCGACCGAATATGGTTCTGCTCATCATTTTATAGAGTCCATCAAATCCGACGCCAACAGACAATCTATTTATAATAGCGAAGCAATCTTAGCATCATTGAAAAAAGATAAACGTGTTTTAGGATTCTCCCCTAAATTAACTGCTCAAATATTTTTTAATGATGGAAGTATTGATATTACTGGCGCCATGAATGGGATTGACCCCATTGAAGAAAGCAGATTATTTCACTTTAATGATTATGTTACTGCAGGCAATTCGGCAGATTTAACTAAAATTAGCAACAGTATCATTTTAGGCAAAGGCCTTGCAGGAAAATTATTAGTAAATATAGGGGACGTAGTACAAGTCACTACTTCTAAGGGTGAAAGGTTTCAATTAAAAGTAGTGGGTTTGTTTCAATCGGGCATTAGAGATTTTGACGATGTGCAGAGTTATGCATCTGTTAGTACTGTTCAAAAAATATTATCACAACCTAGTAATTATATATCTGCGATTCAAGTAAAATTGAATGATATAAAACTTGCCCCCAAGATGGCAAAAGAATATGAGCAACTATATCAAATAGACGCCGAAGATGTACAAACTGCCAATTCACAATTTGAAACGGGTAGCTCGATCAGAACTTTAATCTCTTATTCGGTGGGTATTACTTTATTGATTGTAGCAGGTTTTGGTATTTACAATATTTTAAACATGATGATTTTTGAAAAAATGGATTCGATTGCTATTTTAAAAGCAACTGGTTTTTCAGGAACAGATGTCAAAAATATTTTTATTTATATTGCTATTAGTATAGGCATATTTGGAGGATTGGTTGGGCTCCTATTCGGTTTCGGCTTATCTGCCACTATTGACCAAATACCCTTTAACACCGCTTCGCTGCCTACTATTAAAACCTATCCTATAAATTACAATCCCAAGTTTTATGTAATTGGAATTGTGTTTTCATTTATCACTACCTATTTTGCTGGCTGGTTTCCAGCACGAAAAGCGAGTAAAATTGATCCTGTGGTCATTATAAGAGGAAAATAATATGAGTACTACCATTTTAGAAGCAAAACATATAAATAAATATTTTCACGATCCTATTCGCGTGCAAGTATTGAATGATATTAATTTCTCCATTAATAAAGGAGAGTTTGTTTCCTTAACGGGCAAATCGGGTTGTGGAAAATCTACCCTATTGTATTTATTATCTACCATGGATACCGATTATGAGGGACAGATATTTATAGATCAAGAAGAAATGCCTAAAAAAAATGAAGGCTTTTTAGCAAAAATTAGAAATGAAAAAATTGGTTTTGTTTTTCAGTTTCATTATTTATTAAATGAATTCAATGTGCTTAAAAATGTAATGCTGCCAGGATTGAAGCTTAATAAATATGCTAACGAAGAGGTAGAACATCGTGCCATGGAAAAATTAAAAATTTTAGGTATTGAGCATTTAGCACTCAAAAAAGCCAACCATGTTTCCGGAGGAGAAAAACAAAGGGTAGCCATTGCTAGAGCACTTATTAATGACCCGCACATTATAATGGGAGATGAGCCTACAGGCAATTTAGATAAAAAGAATAGTGATATGGTGTTTGATATTTTCAACCGTTTGTCTTCGGAATTAAATCAAACCTTATTAATTGTCACCCACGACCCCGGCTTTGCAGAACGCACCCATCGAATCATTCATATGGAAGATGGCCGTATAATTCATTAATTTTTCTCTTAATTCAAATTAAATTATTTAAATTTAGTTTCAATTAATATTCTGTTATGGAAAACAAATCTATGGTGCCTAATATGGTTCCTACAATGGTTCCCAACAATGCACATAAAGACATTCCCGGAAATCCTTCTACTGCAAAAAGCAGCGCTACAAGTTTAAACGACCGTTCCAATGGCAAACCACTGCGAGTTCTAAGTGAAGAAGATTGGACCTTCTGGAAACACAATGGATATATTGTTGTTAAAAATGCAGTGCCTCGTGAACAAGCGCTAGCGACTGCTGCCTTCTTATGGGAGTTTGAAGAAAAGGATCCTAATAATAAAGAAACATGGTATACTGCGCCTAGAGCAGAAATGAAAATGAAGGAGTTGGCAGGAACGGGTATGGTAGAATGTTACAATAACCAACATTTATGGAACAATCGTCAAATGCAAAAAGTATATGACGCTTTTGTAGATATTTGGGGAACAGAAAAATTATGGGTATCTATTGATAGAGCGAATTTAAATTTCCCTATCAGACCCGGTCACGAATACAAGGCTTTTATACATTGGGATTATGATCCAGAAACAAAACCTGTGAATGTGCAAGGTGTATTAGCCTTAGCAGATCAAACAGATGAAAACATGGGGGGCTTTCAATGTATTCCAGAATTATATAGAACCTATGATACTTGGAAATTAACACAACCAGAAGACAGAGATCGTTTCAAACCAGATACTTCTACATTCACTCCTACAAAAGTTAAATTAGAGGCAGGTGATTTATTAATTTTTAATAGCCTAGAACCACATGGTATAAGAGCTAATAACAGTGTCGACAAAGTACGTATTGCTCAATATTTATCAATGATGCCTGCAGAAGAAAATAATCCTGCATTAACAGAATGGAGAGTCAACTCTTGGAAACATCGTATTGCTCCAGAAGGCTATGCCTTTCCTGGTGATCCTAGAAATTGGGAGCAAACAAAATATGAAACTGCAGCATTGAATGATCTTGGAAAAAAATTATTGGGACTAGAGAAATGGTAAATAGCACTGCTCTCAACAATAGTATTACCATGCCGTTATTGGGCCTAGGTGTTTATGATATGTATAAAAACGAGGCTGAGCAAGCAGTAGAAGATGCTTTGACCATTGGCTATCGTTTGATAGACACGGCAAGCATGTATGAAAATGAACTTGAAATAGGCAATGCAATAAAAAGATCGGGCATTAATAGAGAAGAAATTTTCTTAACAACTAAATTAAATAATACCGATCACGGATTGGATGAAACATTAAAAGCATTTGATACAAGTTTACAAAAGTTACAGCAAGACTATGTTGATTTATATTTAATACACTGGCCCATCAAAGAAGGTCGAAAACAATCCTGGCTGGCTTTAGAAAAATTATATGCTGAAAAAAAAGTAAAAGCAATTGGTGTTGCTAATTATACGATTCCTTTATTAGAAGAATTAAAATCTATAGCAAGTATTGTTCCTGCTGTGAACCAAGTAGAATTTTCGCCCTGGCTATTTCAAGAAGATTTATTAGCCTATTGTAATGAAGCGGGTATTCAATTGCAGTCTTATTCACCCATTACAAGAGGGCTCAAATTTTCAGATGAGCGCTTGGTACTTCTTTGTAATAAATATAATAGAACGCCTGCACAAATAGTATTGAACTGGCATTTACAACATGGTATTTCTACCATTCCAAAATCATCCAAAAAAGAAAGATTACAAGAAAATTTTGATGCAGTCAATTTTACACTTTCTAAGGAAGATGTAAAAACAATGAATAGCTTTAACGAGCACTTTAGAATCTGCGATGACCCCGCAACATACTTTTAATACGTTTCCTTTTATATTACAAACAAACCAATTCACTCATGAAAAAAATTATTTTATTTTTACTTTTAGCCTGTAGCCTACTTACAAGTAATGCACAGAACAGAACAGGGCAATTAAAACATATTGTCTTATTTACTTTTAAAGCAAGTTCTTCTGCACAAGAAGTTGAAAATGTTGCGCATACTTTTGCAAAGCTATACGGCAAAGTGCCACAAGTAAAAAAAATGGAATGGGGTATTAATATGAGTCCAGAGCATTTAGATCAAGGCTTTACGCATTGTTTTACACTAACTTTTAGCTCAGAAAAAGATTTAGCCGATTATCAATTACATCCAGCCCATATTGCGTTTCAAGCTGTATTAAAGCCACATATGGATAAAGTATTTGTAGTAGACTACTTTGTTGAGCCCAATAATTAAGAAGAAATTACTTGTTATATTTCAGCACCAAGTTGTACTGAAAATTAAAAGCCCCCTCCTAATGAAAGGAGAGGGCTTTTTTTATTCGAAACGATTGTAATCTACAAACGGTATCCTATTTGCTTTTCATAGCAATAGGGATAGAAGGGCTTTGAATCCACTTAATAAAATTAGAAACGATTGTATATAAGAAATGATAAATAGCAAGATTTACATACAAAACGGTTAATCCAAGTGCCACATTTACAAAAGCACCTGCTACTAAAAATAGGTCATTAATATTCCAAAGCATATCACCTGTGAAATTTTGGCCACTAGCCATGGTGAAAGATCCAAATGAATTTAATACCCCTGTTAAGTAATCTAATTTTAAAGCTGTAAATAAATTAGTTAAGCCTTCCATTGGTAAAGATGTCAATCCACTAATAGCTCCCAAAGAAGTGCCAGTAGCTGCATTGAATAAATTACTATCAAATACAAAAGAAAGGGTAAAGCAACAAGCTCCAATAAAGGCGCCTACTGCAGCCACTTCTCCCAATATTTTGATATTGGTTGTAACAAAATCTTTAAAAATAAAAGTTACAATACCACTGTGAGAACCGCCCAAGCTTTCTCCTCTTGCTCTAATAATATGAGCAATGGGGAAAGCTGAATAAATAAGCAATAGTGTTGTTAAAACACTACCTGCTTTTCCTAGACCTGTACTAGCTGTGTCGGCAAAATAGCCCATAGCCCCATGAATGATCGCCACTTCCATAGAGATAAGCACTACAATAGACAAAATCTGATAGATTGACTTAGTGTAGCTTCTTACTCCATTTTGAGAATCGAAATTATCTACTGCGGAGTTTAACTGCGCATTCAAAACCTTTTGATTCACCATCTGGGGGAAATCAAGAATTTGCTGATAGATTTTTTTCATTTTGGTTTGGTTTGGTTTGGTTATAAATAAGCAATTCGGTTATTAAAAATTACAAAAAAATATCATATAACGGCATTTTGTGGTAAAAAGAGAAAAGGAGGCATTTTTACAATCTTCATTTAAACAACTGAAAATCAGATTATAGGAAAAAAAATATTTTTTTCATCAAATTGAATTTTATGTTTTCTTTAACATTTATATTTAGTAAACTATATAGGCAATAATCATTTTAAGTCCTTGAACAAGAATTGATTATTATACAAAAATGGTATAACTTAATAACCACAATTAATGAATTAAGAAAAAATGCGTTTTATCAAATTTTCTCGCACTTATTGGGTCGTTTTAATCCTAATCATTTTAGTAGCATTTACTTCTAAAACTTTTTTGGCGAGTAAAGAGATTGACTTTAACGCAGATATTAAACCACTCTTAAATAAAAAATGTATCACCTGTCATGGAGGTGTTAAAAGACAAAGTGGATTTAGTTTGTTATTCAGAAATGATGCTTTAGCAAAGAATAAATCAGGAAAAGTTGCTATCATTCCAGGTGATGCAGAAAATAGTGAAATGATTAAGAGGCTTTATATGAAAGATCCTGAAGAAAGAATGCCCTATAAGCATCCAGCTTTAAGCGATAATGAAATAGCCTTATTAAAAAAATGGATCAATCAAGGTGCACAATGGGGAACGCATTGGGCCTATCTGCCTGTGCAAGAAACAGTTGTCCCAAATGTTGGATCAGGACCATTGGGCCTATTCGGGAAACCTAGTTGGATTAAAAATGATATTGATCCTTTTATATTTGAAAAAATGAAAAAAGAAGGGTTAAGTCCTTCCTTGCAAGCAGATAAAGCAACACTATTACGCAGGGTTAGTTTTGATATCATTGGCATGCCTGCGCCAGAAAATATTGCACAGAAATATTTATCTAATAATAAGGATAATGCATTTGAATCCCTTGTGGATGAATTATTGATCTCAAAACAATACGGAGAAAAATGGGCAGGGATGTGGATGGATATGGCACGCTATTCTGACACAAAGGGTTTTGAAAGAGATGGTGCTAGAAATATTTGGCGTTACCGTGATTGGTTAATTGATGCATTTAATAGCGATAAGCCTTATGATGTTTTTTTAACAGAACAATTAGCAGGTGATTTATTGCCAAATCCAACGGATGCGCAATTCATTGCCACTGCATTTCATCGAAATACATTAACCAATGATGAAGGTGGAACAGATAATGAAGAATTTAGAACAGCTGCTGTGATAGATAGGGTAAATACTACCTGGTCCACTTTAATGGGTACCACTTTTGCTTGCGTACAATGTCATAGTCATCCTTATGATCCATTTAGACATGAAGAGTATTATAAATTTATGGCCTTGTTTAATAATACAAGGGACGAAGATACTTATGCAGAATATCCTGTATTAAAAGAATTTCATGGAATAGATAGCACTAAATATGAAAAATTAAAAACATGGTTAAACTTATATGCACCTGAAAGAGAAAAAGAAATTACACAATTTATAAAAACAGGACAGCCCGCCATTAATTCATTGGTAGCGGATGAATTAACCGATGCTGCTTTAGCAGATACAAAATGGTTGGTCTTAAGAAATAAAGGTAAAGCTAGATTTAAGCAGGTTGATTTAACCAATAAATCTGAAATGTATTATCGATTTGTAAGTTGGAAGTCCGGAGGCATTTTACAAATACATTCAGATTCAGTAAAAGGAAAAATTATAAAAACCATTCAAGTTGATAATTCAAAAGGAAGTTGGAAAATAAATAAAACGGATATTCCTTCTGTTACAGGGGCACATCATTTATATTTTACGTATAAAAATGCTCAAATAACCAATAAAGAAGAAAGTGGTGTTGAATTTGATTGGTTGTATTTTACGAATCCTTTTCCTGGAAAAGAAAAACCGTTATACGATTCAGCCTATGCTCATTTTGTAAGTTTACTTACTCCGTCAACATTTATAGAAACACCTATAATGATGGATAATCCCATAGAAATGCATAGGCCCACTTTTGTATTTGAAAGAGGTAATTGGTTGGTGAAAGGCAAAACAGTAGTACCCGACGTGCCTGCGTCTTTAGGCGGGTTGCCTGCAGGCGCACCGCGCAATAGATTGGGTTTAGCCATGTGGTTAACTGATAAAAAAAATCCTCTTACTTCAAGAACGATTATTAATAGAATTTGGGAGCAATTATTTGGACAAGGGATCGCGGAAACTTTAGAAGATTTTGGCACACAGGGTATTGCGCCAACACATGAGGCATTGCTTAACTATTTATCTTGGGATTTAATGAATGAAAATAAATGGAGCTTGAAAAAAACGATAAAAGAGATTGTAATGAGCGCCACTTATCAACAGGCTTCCCATTTTAATAAAGATGCTGAAACAAAAGACCCTTACAATAAATTATACGCACGCGGTCCGCGCGTAAGATTATCTGCAGAACAAATTAGAGATCAAGCATTATCTGTAAGTGGTATATTAAGTAATACGATGTATGGGCCTAGTGTAATGCCTTATCAACCAGAAGGTATTTGGAAATCGCCTTATGACGATGCCGTATGGAAATTGAGTGAGGAAGGGAATCAACATAGAAGGGCATTATATACTTATTGGAAGCGATCAGCTCCCTATCCGTTTATGTTAAATTTTGATGCTGCTAGCAGAGAAGTGTGTACTATAAGAAGAATTAGAACCAATACTCCTTTGCAAGCATTGAATACTTTAAATGATTCTGTGTACTTAGAGGCAGCGCAACATTTTGCACAAAAAATTAAAAATATAATTCAAACAAATCCAAGTAAGCAAATCAGTAAAGCCTATGAACTTGCCTTTCATAAACCAATCACAGAAGAAAAAAGAAAAGTATTTGAAAAATTATATACAACTGCGTACAACAAATATACTTCAGACCCTATTCAATGTAAGGTCATCACTGGTAGTAAAAATGCAGACCCTAATAAAGCTGCATTAATTATGGTGGCATCGGCCATTATGAATACAGATGAATTTTTGACAAAAAATTAAATTATGAGTAAAGTTAATAATAGAATTATCCAAGAAGCGAACGAGCAAACGACGCAACAAATAACTAGAAAATATTTTTTTAAAGAATGTTTTTCTGGCATTGGTGCCATGGCTTTAGGCTCTATGATTGGTGGATGTGATTGGCTAGGAAGCAAGGATGGAATGGGCTCTTATATAAACAGCAACCCCTTAATGGCACAAGCGCCTCACTTTGTGGGCAAAGCCAAATCTGTTATCTATTTACATATGGCAGGTGCTCCATCTCAATTAGAATTATTTGATTTCAAACCCGATTTATTAAAACTAGATGGGCAAGATTGTCCTCAAAGTTTATTAGAAGGAAAAAAGTTTGCTTTTATTAGAGGGGTGCCTAAAATGTTAGGACCACAAGTAGCCTTTCAACAAAGAGGACAAAGTGGTGCGTGGATTTCAGATCATCTTCCACATTTATCGACAGTAGCAGATGAAATTAGTTTTTTGAAAGCTGTACAAACAGATCAATTCAATCACGGCCCTGCTCAATTATTAATGCATACTGGTTCTGCAAGATTGGGCCGTCCTAGTATTGGCTCATGGGTAACTTATGGATTGGGTTCTGAAAATAGTAATTTGCCAGGCTTTGTCGTACTTACTTCTGGCGGTAACAATCCTGACGCAGGAAAAAGTGTTTGGGGGAATGGATTTTTACCTTCAGTGTATCAAGGAGTTCAATGTCGTGGCCAAGGAGATCCGGTATTATTTTTAAAAGATCCAGCAGGTATTGATCGCGATATAAGAAAAGCATCGATTGATGCTATCAACGAAGCTAATAAATTAAGTTACGAAGAGTTTAAAGACCCAGAAATTATAGCAAGAATGGCGCAATATGAAATGGCATTTAAAATGCAAATTTCTGTACCTGATGTTATGAATATAAACGACGAGCCTGCTTATATACACGAAATGTATGGCACTCAACCAGGCAAGGCTTGTTTTGCAAACAATGTTTTACTTGCTAGAAAATTAGTAGAAAAAGGCGTACGCTTTGTACAACTATTTGATTGGGGATGGGACAGTCATGGTACTGATGACGCCAATGCAATTGATATTGGATTTGTGAATAAATGTCATAGCATAGATAAACCTATCACGGCTTTATTATTAGATTTAAAACAAAGGGGATTATTAGACGAGACCTTAGTTGTATGGGGTGGAGAATTTGGAAGAACGCCCATGCAAGAAAATAGAGATGGGAAAACAATGCCATTTAAAGGTCGCGATCATCATACAGAAGCCTTTACCACCTGGATGGCTGGTGGTGGCATTAAGCAGGGTACTAGCTTTGGGGAAACTGATGAAATTGGATACAGCGCCATTAGTGGAAAAGTAACAGCACATGATATGCAAGCTACCATCCTTAATCAATTAGGTTTTGATCACGAAAAGTTAACATATAATTTTCAAGGAAGGCCCTTTAGATTAACTGATGTTAATGGAAGAGTCATTCATGAAATTGTAGCGTAAACTAAAAATTAAATAATAGTATGTCTATTAACAGAAGAAAATTTATTGTCAATGCCAGCAAGATTGCTGCATTAAGTTTTACTCCTTTTGAAAAAATAATAGCATCAAAAAATAATAAAATGATACCAGCAAATTTTAAAATTATTGTACTAGCCACTAATTGGGGATTCGAAGGATCTTTAGATACTTTTTGTGCTAAGGCAAAAGGGGAGGGATATGATGGCATAGAAATGTGGTGGCCAATGCTTAAAAAAGACCAGGACGAATTATTCAATACTTTAGAAAAATATAAATTGTCTATTGGATTTTTATGTGGAGTTGGGGACGAAGATCCCCTACTACATGTAAATTCATTTAAAAATATGTTGGATTCCTTAATTAAGGAAACTAAACAAAAACCTTTATATGTAAATTGTCATTCGGGAAAAGATTATTTTTCATTTGATATCAATAGTCAAATTATAAATTTTACTACCGAACGTGCTAGGACATCCGGCATTCCTATTTATCATGAAACACATCGTTCTAGAATGTTGTATGCGGCGCCTATTACCAAACAATTTATAGAACAACACCGCGACTTACGCTTAACCCTAGATATTTCACATTGGTGTAATGTACATGAGTCGCTACTTCATGATCAAAAACAAACTGTAGCAATGGCTTTAAGTAGAACGGGGCATATTCATGCTAGAATTGGCCATCAAGAAGGTCCACAAGTAAATGACCCAAGAGCACCAGAATGGGAAACTGCGGTGAAAGCTCATTTTGAATGGTGGGATGAAGTGGTGGCAAGAAAAATAAAAGAGGGAGCTAGCTCGATGACTTTTTTAACAGAATTTGGACCACCTCATTATATGCCTACCCTACCTTACACACAAAAGCCTGTATCTAATCAATGGGAAATTAATGTACATATGATGCAAGTTTTAAGAAAAAGGTACCAAGCCTCTTAAAAAATTTACTTTAAAATTTAATTTAACCTTGGAAACAGTACTAAATATATTTGGACATTTACACCCTTTATTGGTGCACCTACCCATAGGGGTGCTTTTATTTGCGATACTTATCCATGGCTTATCTCTTCGTGAAAAGTATGCTTTCCTATCAAATGCTTTGCCTATAGCTTACCTTATAGGAACAGGAACTGCAATACTTGCTTGTTTAACAGGATTAATTTTATCAAACAGTGGTGAATATGATGAAACCATTTTATTTAATCATAAGTGGTTGGGTATAGCAGTAGCACAAGTTTCATTAATAGGTTTATTTTTTACTAAAAAAAGATTCGCTCCCTATTTAAAAATTATTTCTCTTGTTTTGCTAATACTAATATTTATAACAGGACATTATGGTGGCACTTTAACACATGGTGAAGGTTATATTACAAAAACAAAGTCTGCAGTAGTTGCTACAAAAACAATTAAAGCAGCGCTAACCAATACACAAGAACTTGTATTATATACAGCAATCATTCAACCCATTTTAGAAGAAAAATGTTATGGATGTCATTCACAAATTAAACAAAAAGGTAAATTAAGATTAGATGGAGAAGAGTGGATTTTAAAAGGAGGCAAGGATGGTGTTATTATACACGCTGGAGATCCGCAGCAAAGCGCCTTATATCACAATATCACCCTAGACCCATTAGAGGAGAAGCACATGCCACCAAAGGGTAAGCCTCAAATTACTGAAGAAGAAAGGGTTTTACTAGAATGGTGGATTAACACTGGGGCAAGTTTTAATAAAAAAATTAAAGACCTGACACAACCCATTCAGGTTAAATCTATTTTAACTTCTTTAGAAAAAAATAATCAACAGGTTAAAACAACAGAAGTGCCTAGCGAAAAAGTAGGACCAGCCGATAATAATAGTATTAGCGCACTTCAAAAAAATGGTGTTACCATTTTGCCTGTTGCTACAAATTCAAATTATCTAACAGCTAATTTTATAACCTTACCACAAACCAATGATACCATTCATTCTTTAATTAAAAATATAAGTCCTAATTTAATTTGGTTAAAAATACCTGGTATGCATTTTTCAAGTGGGTTAGCCAAATCTATTGCAACTTGCACAGTATTAACTCGATTAAGTATGGAGCACTCAACTATCACCGACAATGAATTACATATTTTAAATAGTTTGACACAATTACAATATTTAAATTTAGTGGGCACTAAAATTAGTTTGAAGGGTTTATTGGGATTAACAGCTATAAAAAATTTAAAACAATTGTATATTGCACAAACAAGTATTACTAAAATGGATGTAGTTGTACTTCAAAAAAACTTCCCCTTGGCAAAAATTGATTTTGGAAATTATACAATGGAAAAATTAGCTACAGATACACAAATTTTAAAAGCTCCCTTAAGAAAATAATATATGAATAAAATAAAACGCATACTTAGTTATAGTATAATAAGTATAGTAGTATTATTATTAGTAGTCTTTACGGTATATGGCCAAAGAGATATTTCGGTAGAAAAAATTAAAGCCAAATATGGTAATGAGGCCTCAAAATACCTACCATTAATGGGCATGCAAGTACATTATAGAGATGAGGGTAACCCATCAGACAGCACACCGCTGGTATTAATACATGGTACTTCTTCTTCTTTACATACCTGGGATAGCCTTGTTACCATAATGCTTGCGAGTACTGATCATAAAAAAAGAATTATTAGGTTCGATCTTCCTGCCTTTGGCATCACCGGGCCTAATCCTGAGAATTATTATGCAGGAGATTATTATGTTCGTTTTGTAGATTCCTTTTTAAATGCCTTACATATTCATAAATCGGTACTAGCGGGTAATTCATTGGGTGGCTCGATTGCATGGCAATATGCAGTAGCACATCCTGAAAAAATAGCAAAGCTTATTTTAATAGATGCAGGTGGTTATCCCATGAAAAATGAAAAAGGAAGTCTAGGATTTAAATTAGCTAATACGCCTGTTATTAATAATTTACTTTTATTTATAACGCCTAAATTTTTAATTCGTAAAAGTTTAGAGACAGTATTTTATGATAACAGTCTAATTACTGACGCTATTGTAACAAGATATCATGAAATGTTATTACGAGAAGGCAATCGTGCAGCTACCTTATCTTTATTTAAAAACCGAATGGCCTCCTCTTCGGACCCTATTAAAACTATTACCCAGCCTACCTTAATTATATGGGGAGATCATGATAATCTTATTGCTGTTGAAAACGCCTACCTATTTCAAAAAGATATCAAAGGGAGTGTGCTAGCTGTTTATAAAAATATTGGACATACCCCTATGGAAGAAGCACCTAAACTAGTGGCAGCCTCAATGGAAAGCTTTCTTAATAATTAACTATCTTGTTAGTATGAATTTTACTATTGGCACCATTGAAAATTGGGTAGCAAATTATTATGGCATAGAAGTAAAAGCCTCTAAGCTCAATGGCTATGATGAACTTAATTTTTTATTGACAGAAAAGTCAGGTAAAAAAAATATTTTAAAAGTATCAAATAGCGAGCACGATTATTATTTTCTGGAAGCACAGGTAAAAATTTTACAACATTTATCCAAGTCCGATTTAGCCGAACAATTTCAGGTATATACTTTAAATAAAAAGGGAGATACCTTAACCGAAATAATAGTAGAAGAAGCCACTTATTACATTAGAATACTAAGTTTTCTGGAAGGGGAGTTTTGGGTAGATGCCCCTATTAAAAATAAAGCACTATTTGAAAATCTAGGAGCTTTCTTAGGCAAAATGGATAAAGGTTTAGAAGGCTTTAAGCATCCAGGCATGCACAGGCATTATACTTGGGATATTAGTACTGCGAGGGATGCTAATTATAAAATGAATTATATCCAAGACGCATCCAAAAAAAGAATCGCTGATTATTTTATGGTTCAATTTGAATCCGAAGTACTTCCTACCCTTTCTTCTCATAGACAGGCCTATACACATAATGATGCCAATGACTATAATGTTTTAATTGAGGGAGATAAGATTGCTGGGCTCATTGATTTTGGAGATATGGTCTATACTGCTTTAATCAACAATGTTGCAGTGGCTTGTACCTATGCGATGTTACACCAAGCAGACCCTTTAGCAGCGGCCACTTTAGTGGTGAAGGGGTATCATCAATCATATCCACTAGCAGAAAAAGAAGTAAGTATTTTATATTATTTAATTGCCGCAAGATTATGCATTAGTGTTACACAATCGGCTTATAATGGTTCTTTAGATACGAACAATGAACATCATTTCATTACCGAAAAACCAGCTTGGGATTTATTGTCATTTTTAATTACACTTAATCCTATTAAAGCAGAAAATGCTTTTAGGGTGGCTTGTAATTTTACACCGCTGATTAATGCTGCCGAAAATTATAAAGCTTTAGAAGAAAAACGATATGCTCATGTTGGTAGAAATTTAAGTATTAGCTACGAAAAGCATTTAAAAATTGATAAAGCGGCTTTGCAATATTTATACGATGACAAAGGAAATACGTATATTGACTGTGTTAATAATGTAAGTCAAGTAGGGCATTGTCATCCAACAGTAGTAAGGGTAATGCAAAAACAAATTGCTACGCTAAATACCAATACTCGATATTTAAACAATCACTTAATTGAGTATGCACAAAAATTAATAGCTACCCTACCCAGTAATTTAAATGTATGTTATTTTACCAATAGCGGGAGTGAAGCCAATGATTTAGCTATCAGAATAAGTAGACATTTTACAAAACAAAAAGACGTTATTGTTTTAGATCATGCTTATCATGGCACTTCTACTACCACTATTGAAATGAGTCCCTATAAGTTTGATAGAGCGGGTGGCATTGGGCAAATGCCTTGGATACATAAAGCCATGAATCCAGATTTATATAGAGGTCCTTATCAATATGAGGATTCCGCAGCTGGTGCTAAATACGCAGCTGATGTAAAAAATATAATTGAAACACTAGCTAAAGAAAATAAATCACCAGCCGCCTTTATTTGTGAAACATTATTAGGCGTAGGTGGACAAATGCCTTTACCTCCTCAATATTTAAAAGAGGTATACAAACATACAAGAGCTGCAGGGGGCATTTGTATTGCAGATGAGGTACAAGTGGGCTTTGGAAGAGTGGGTAGTCATTTTTGGGGATTTGAATTACAAGATGTGGTGCCAGATATGGTGGTACTTGGTAAGCCCATTGGAAATGGACATCCGCTTGCCGCCGTAATTGTAACTGATGAAATTGCGAATAGTTTTAATAATGGCATTGAATACTTTAATACTTATGGTGGCAACCCTGTTTCTATGGCAACAGGCATGGCAGTATTAGAAGTAATTCAACAAGAGGGTTTACAAGAAAATGCTTTTAAAGTGGGTAATTACATGCTAGAGGGCATGAGGCTATTAATGGATAAACATTCTCTAATTGGAGATGTAAGAGGTGCTGGATTATTTATTGGCGTTGAGTTAGTGAAAGACCCTATAAGTAAAGAGCCTGCTAGCGCAGAGATCAAAATAGTGGTAGAAAGAATGAAAGAAAAGGGTTTTTTAATGGGTGTAGATGGCCCTTATAATAATGTACTAAAAATAAAACCGCCCATTATTTTTTCAATGCAAAATGCAAAAGAATTGCTTGAAAATTTAGATTTGGTTTTATCTTCTCTTTAATAACTTACTCCTGTTACTACTACGAAGAAATAAAACGCATTTTAAATATTAATTAATTTATTATTTCTCTAAGGCTTTTAAAGTAGCGGCATTTTGAGATTGAACATTATAAATCACTGAACGAGCCAAATCATCGTACTTAACTACTTTAAGCAAGACCCCCTTCTTGTCATAATAATGAGACTCAATATAGTATTGTTCATCATAAGCATAAACTACGTACGTAGTTTTAGCTGAGTCTATTAACTGCCCAATTTTGTTATTGTTTTGTAAATAAGAGGGTGTACTATTGGTACAAGCGGTTACACATAATAGTAAAGACGCTAAAACAATAAAATATAAACTACCATTGCGCATATAAAATTTATTATGTCCTTTTGATGAAGTAATACCTAACTTCTATGCATTAGGATTGTTAAAACAAATAACCCTTGTAATATAGTAATTACAAGGGTTATAATAGTAGTTTAACAATAATTCATGTTTTTTAATGAATCATGACTTAATTAAGCTGTTGCCGCTTTTTTATTTTTCATGTACACATTTAATCCTATAAATGCTACAATTAAAATTAAAGGAATCATTAATGTTGCATTGATTACTTCTGGTCCAGCTAGCTTTTTTGCTTCGTTAGTAACCGCTGCTAAATCTGCTTCTGCAGTGCCTGCAGGAATATTAGCGCTTACCAATTTATCATAGAAGTCGCTCATAAAAATCATATAAACAGATACAGCGAACATGCCCGCTCCACCCATTAAATTAATTCCTACAGCACCCGTCTTTGGCAGGTTTTCAGAAACAAAGCCTAACATCGTTGGCCAAAAATAACAAACGCCTATTCCAAAAATAATAGCGCCTACAAATAACATATTACCAGAAGTGTGTCCTAATAAGTATAAGCCAGCAGCTGCTAAAATAGCAGATATTAATAATACGCCAGAAGGTGAAAACCTATGTACTACTGGGCCTGCAAATGCACGACCTATTACCATGATACCTGTTTCAATGGTTAATAATAATATCGCATTGTCACTTACATTTTTTAACAATACATCAATCCATTGTCCTGTAAATAATTCTGTAATGGCTGTACCAAACATACAGATGATCATAAAAATAAAAAGAGGATTCAATAAACTCTTATACATTTCTGATGCAGATACCCCGCTTGATACGCGTTCTGTTTCTGGAAATTCTAATTTAGAAAAGAAAAAGCCATATAAAATAGTTGGAATTAACATCATGCCCACTTGCAAGTTCGTCCCCAATCCTATTTTATTAAATAAGAATACTATTAAAGTTCCAATGACAATACCGCCAGGAAACCACAAGTGAAAATGGTTTAATTTGGTGGTCTTGTTGTTTGGAAATAAAGCCGTTACTAAAGGATTACAAGAAGCTTCTACCGTGCCATTGGCAATGCCAATTAATAAAGTAGAGAAAAATAAACTCCAATACCCTGTAGCATAAATGGTAAGTACAATACCTGCTAAGTGGAATATAAAGGCAAGCACTAATAAGCGCTTCATGCCAATAATATCAACAATGGTACCACCTACTAACATCGCTAAGGGAAAGCCCCAAAATGCAGTCGCTGCAATGGTGCCCAATTGCGCATTAGTTAAATGAAAATCAATGCCTTGTTGGCTTAGTACTCCAGCTCTAATGCCGAAGGATAGAGAAGTTACTAATAAAGCCAGGCAGCTTGCAACAAATAGCTTGTTGGTTTCAATGTTTTTTGACATAATCGTTAGTTTTTTGGTTTGGTCTTAAAAAGCGAACTTGAATATAAAATATTTTATTGAAAAAACCATTAAATTACATAGAACTTCTTCGAAATAAAATCAATTTTTACTTAAAATTTAAGCCATGAGACAAGTACTCTCTATCTGTATGATTAGTTTATTATTTGCTTGCAGTAATAGCAAATATGATACCATTATTAAAAATGGTTTAGTATATGATGGTAATGGCGGTGCTCCTTATAAAGCCGATCTTGCTATAAAAAATGATACGATTGCTTTTATTGGTGATCTATCTAAAGAATCTGCCACCAATATAATTGATGCAAAAGGCATGGCGATTACACCAGGCTTTATCAATATGTTAAGCTGGGCGCCAACATCCCTTATCATAGATGGTAATTCACAAGGTGATATTAGGCAGGGAGTAACCTTGGAAGTATTTGGTGAAGGTGGAAGCATGGGACCCTTAAATGCTAAGATGAAAAAAGCAATGGAAGACGATCAAACCGGACCCAATAAAATTCCTATTGGATGGAATACCTTAGGAGAGTATATGCATTTTATGGAAAAGCGTGGCATTAGTTGCAATATTGCTTCTTATGTAGGCGCTACTACTATTCGTGAAAATATTATTGGAGAAGACAACCGTGCTCCAACAGCTGCTGAATTAGAAAGTATGAAATCTTTAGTGAAGCAAGCTATGGAGGAAGGCGCTTTAGGTGTAGGTACTTCTTTAATTTATCCTCCTGCCTTTTTTGCAAAAACAGAGGAACTTATTGAATTGTGTAAAGCAGCCGCACCTTTTGGTGGTGGGTATATTTCACATATGCGTAGTGAGGGCAATAATTTTATTGAAGCAGTGAATGAATTAATTACCATTGCTAAGGAAGCAAAAGTTCATGGAGAAATTTATCATTTAAAAGCTGGCGGTGTAAACAATTGGCCTAAGATGGATAGTGTTATTAAATTAGTAGAAGCTGCAAGAGCTGCTGGCATTGATGTTGCAGCCAATATGTATACTTATCCTGCGGGCGCCACTGGTATGACTGCTGCCATGCCTCCTTCCTTGCAAGATGGTGGTTTTGGAAAATTATGGTTGCGATTACAAGATCCAAAAATTAGAGCGGAGATGAAAATTGCTATGAAGACAGATGCAAAAGATTGGGAAAATTTATATTATGGCACAGGTGGCGCAAGTAAAGTTTTATTGCTTGGCTTTAGAAGAGATTCATTAATTAAATACTCTGGAAAAACTTTAGAAGAAGTGGCTAAAATAAGAAACACGACACCCGAAGATTGTGCAATCGATTTAATAATACAAGATAGCAGTCGTGTAGAAGTTGCCTATTTTTTAATGAGCGAAGAAAATATAAAAAAGCAAATTGTACTACCTTGGGTAAGCTTTGGATCTGATGCAGAGTCTGCTTCTACCGATCCTATATTTATGAAACAAAGTACACACCCTCGTGCGTATGGAAATTTTGCCCGTGTCATTGGACATTATGTAAATGAAGAAAAAGTAATGACTGTAGAAAAAGCCATTCATAAACTCGCTAAAGTTGCAGCTACTAGTTTACATATTCAAAAACGTGGAGAATTAAAAGTGGGCAATTATGCCGATGTATTAGTTTTTGATCCAAGTAAAATTAAAGACCACGCCACATTTGAAAAACCAAGACAATATGCAACAGGTATGTCACATGTTTGGGTAAATGGTGTGCAAGTATTAAAAGATGGCGAACATACCAATGCTAAACCTGGTCGTTTTGTAAAAGGTCCTGGCGCAAAAATGTAAAGTATTTAAAATATAAAAAAAGCGGAGCACTCTTTATTGAGGGGCTCCGCTTTTTTTATAGAATAGGTAAGTAGTAAATGATATGTTCTATAAACTCGCTAGGGCTGTGTCTAGATCTTGTAATAAGTCATCTACATTTTCAATACCTACTGAATAACGTATCAAACTTTCTGGTATACCAAGTAGTTTACGCTGTGCCTCAGTTAATTCAACATGACTAGTCGTTCTGGGTGGACCTGCCAAAGTACTTACCGATCCTAGGCTTGCAGCCAAATGAACTAACTTAAGCGTAGTTAATAATTTTTTTACATGCTCATAGCCTCCATCTAAGGCAAAACTCATAATACCCCCAAAGCCTACCATTTGTTGCTTCGCAATGGCATGACCCGGATGCGTAATTAACCCTGGATAGAATACATCTGATACTTTTGAATGTGCTTTTAAATAAGTTGCTATTTTTAAAGCAGAAGCATTTTGTCTTTCAATTCTTAGTTCTAAGGTTTTCATACCTCTAGCTATCATATAAGCAGGATCTGCTTGTAAACTTGCGCCATTAATTTCTCGATACTGATATATTTTTTGGACCAGCTCTTTTTTTCCAGCTACCACACCGCCCATGGCATCAGAGTGACCACATAAAAATTTAGTAGCACTATGAATAACTAAATCGGCTCCTAATGCTAATGGATTTTGATTAATAGGGGTAGCAAAAGTATTATCCACAACAACAATGGCACCCACTTTTTTTGCAGCTGCTGCTAATCTTTTTATATCTACTACTTTTAAAGTAGGATTCGTGGGTGTTTCTAAATACACTAGGTCGCATCCTTTTGCAATTTCTTTTTCAAACTGATCGAAATCGGTTGTATCACATAATTGAACTTGTACATTATATAAAGGAAGAAAATCTAAAAATATTTTACTGGTTCCACCATAATTATCTTTTTGAGAAACGACTCTTTTACCTGCTGTTAAAAAAGTATAAAGCGTGTTACTTATTGCTGCCATTCCAGTTGCAAAAGAGGTGGCTGCTTCTGCGCCTTCTAACAAACGAATTTTTTCTTCTAAAACTGCAACCGTAGGATTGGTGTTTCTACTATAAATATATCCTTCTGCTTTACCCAAAGAAACATCATGCCAATGATCTACATCTTTATAAGCAAAGGCAACACTATTTACAATGGGCGATGTTACCGCACCACTCAGGGTTACATCACTTTCTCCACCCCAAACCGAGGTAGTACTTTTTTTAAACTTAGAAAAATCCATTATGTATTTATTTTTAAGAAATTAAAATTATTATTTATAAGGAAGAAATTGTTTAACTATTTTAGTTCATTAATTTTTAGCTAAGGCAACGCCGTCCATTTCTACTCCCGAAACTTTTCCTTCTTCATTCAATCTAAAATTTAGTCCGCTTTTACCATACCATTTTTTATTCCATGCTAATTGGAAGGTATCATAATTCCAATGCGAGACTATTCCTTTGCCTAATTTGATATTTTCAGCAACCAGTGTTTCATTTTCTAGGCTAATAGTAATGCTGCCAAATAAAGGATCAGAATAGGTACCTACATAAGCTTGTAAAGTCAATGAAGGCTTAGTATTGAGCACTCTTGTGGCTTCTGCTGCGGTATTGGCTGCTGCAGCTTTTGCTCTAATATTTCCATATAAGGTTAGGAAATCTGCACTCCAATCGGTGTTACCACCTAAAGCATATTGATCAAAGGCTTTAAACATTAAAGCGTGTCTTGCTTCAGCATGATCTAAGTTTGCAAAAACATATACACCCGTTTTTTCCTCAGGCATTTGTCCATGAATAGCAATTTCTCCCGATAAACTTCCTGTATGAAAATTTAATTTTCTGCCTTTATAATCTTGTTGAAACCAACCCAGCGCATAAGTGGTAAAATTAGGTTTGGTTAATTGTTTGGTTGGATAAAATTCTGACTCTGTTACAAAAGTTTGTGGTTTTAATAAAGTAGTCCATGTTGCAGGAGATACCAATCTGCCTCCTGCATATTTACTACTATCCAACATACACTGCATCCATAATGCAATTTCATCAATACTAGAATATACCGAACCTGCCGCACCAATTCTATCAGCAGAATCTCTTTCAATTACTTGAATTTTACCTTCTACTCTTTCATGAGGTTTAGAAATATTAGGATCGGTAACCAACGCTAATTTAGCACGTGTGTGTACCATTCCTAAAGGTTGAAAAATATTTTTAGTAATATAATTTTCCCATGGCATGCCACTCACTTTTTCAATGACTTTACCTGCAATTCCATAAAATATATTTTGATAAATAAAGCCTGCTCTAAATGAATAAGAAGGCTTCACTAATTGCATGCGTTCCATAATTTCATCACTAGACAGCATATTTAAAGCCCATAAATAATCGGTATTGCCCACACCAGAATTATGTAAAAATAAATCTCTAACACGCATTTGAGTGGTTACATAAGGATCATACAATCTAAAGCTTGGCAAATATTTTATAACAGGGTCATCCCAATTCACTTTGCCTTGATCTACTAAAATGCCCATGGCAGTAGCAGTCATCGCTTTTGTGGTAGAAGCACATGCAAATAAAGTTTGGTTGTTCACTTTATTACCTGTTCCTAATTCAGTGGTGCCATATGCGTTTTTGAAAACCACTTTATTGTCTTTTACAACAACAATAGCCAGTCCAGGAATTTCCCATTCCTTAATAGATTTTTGTACATAGGCATCAAAAGCAGCAGCCGTATCGCTGGCTGTTTTTAATGACTTATTTTTTTGAGCTTGTCCGTTATTAAGCAGGAAGACAAGAAAGCAAACAATAAGTGTTACTTGTTTTTTCATAAGGCTTCAATTAGTGTGGATGAATTATATGTTTTTTTTACATGATTGATATAGACATATCCTGAAAAGGATAAGAACCTGCTTAAAATTACTAATTTTTAAGTTTAACGCCATTTTAATATATATAATATAAAGGGGATGTAGTAAATTTATAGGACAACCTAAAAGCTATGAAAAAGATCATTTTACTTTCTGTATGCTTAGCCTCCTTAATGACGCTAAAAGCACAAATGGCTGACTATATTATTAGAAACGGTAAACTAATTGATGGATCGGGAAACAATTGGCAATACAAAGATGTAGCCATTCAAAATAATAAAATCGTGGCCATTGGTAATTTAAAGGCTTGGAAAGCCACTAAAGAAATTGATGCAAAGGGATTAATTATTGCACCAGGATTTATTGACGTACATGCACATATTGAAGGGGGAGAATCAAGAAACCCCCTAGCTACTAATTTTATTTATGATGGAGTCACAACCGTTATCACAGGAAATTGCGGAGGATCTGCTGACAATCTAAAAACATATTTTAATGCCATCGATTCTATTGGTACTTCTATTAATGTTGCCTCACTTATTGGGCATAATACCATTAGAAAGCAAGCCATGGGCACTGCCAACCGCAATGCAACCGCTGCTGAAATGAAAAACATGGAACAATTAGCACAACAAGCTATGAATGATGGTGCAGTAGGGATGTCTACTGGATTAATATATATTCCTGGCACTTATGCACCTACAGAAGAAATTGTTGCGCTTGCAAAAGTAATTAGTGCAAATGGTGGGGTATATTCTTCACATATTAGATATGAAGAAGATAGAGTATTAGATGCAATTAATGAAGCTATACAAGTAGGACGCGCTGCAAATATACCTGTAGAAATTTCACATTTTAAAGTAAGTGGTCAAAATAACTGGGGAAGAAGTAAGGAAACCATTCCGATGGTGATGAATGCAAGAAAAGAAGGAATTGATGTCACTATTGATCAATACCCTTACACAGCAAGTAGTACACAACTAAGCGTCTTGTTGCCCGACTGGGTTTTATCCGATGGACAAGATTCTATTATGGCGAGATTAAAAAATCCGGAAATTAGAAAAAAAGTCGCTACACATAGTATAGGAATAATTAAAAAAAGAGGCTTGAAACATTTTAGTTATGCCGTTGTAGCAAGTTATAAAGCAGATACTAGTTTCAATGGAAAAAGTATTGAAGAAATAAATTTACTATTGGGTAATAAACACAACCAAAAAGCAGAGGCGGAAACTATTATTCAAATGATAGAAAAAGGTGGCGCACAAATGGTTTACCATGGTATGGGTGATAATGATGTAGTGGCTATTATGAAATATCCTTTTAACATGATTGCTAGTGATGCCGGTATTGCAGTAATGGGCGCAGGTAAACCTCACCCTAGAGCCTATGGAACCAATGCAAGAGTATTAGGAAAGTATGTAAGAGAGATGGGGGTCATTACCTTAGAAGACGCTATTAGAAGAATGACTTCTTTGCCTGCAGAAAAATTTAATATAAAAAATAGAGGCTTGATTAAAGAAGACTATATAGCAGACATTGTCATTTTTGATGAAAATGAAGTGGCTGATATGGCTAACTACACCGAGCCACATCAATACGCTAAAGGATTTAAATATGTTTGGGTGAATGGTGCATTAACAATTACTGAAGGCCAACATAATGGCACTAGAAAAGGAATGGCTATTCGAAATAAAAACTAAACTAATTCAAGTAAAATTTGTCAAACTAGTTAATAGTCTTACTTTATTATTTTAAACTTTATATATGAAAAAAAAATTTGGTAGATTTCGTGTTTTAATACTGTTAGTAATTGTATTTATTTCCACTACTCAATTAAAAGCCCAAAACCTAACGATAGACGTTAATGAAGCAGGTAAGGGACCCAGCCCTGGAATGATTATGATTACTAATAGTTCCGCTATTGGAGATAAAAAAGCGAAAGGCTTAACTTATGAAGATGTGGAGGGTACTCCGTTTTGGAATGAGCATTGGAATAGTGCATTATTATATTTTAAATCGGGTACTATTTATACATTACCGAAGGCCAAACTAAATTTATATACAACAGAAGTGCATTATGAAAATGAAAAGGGCGTTGAGTTAGTAGCCGAAACAATTTTGATTGATAAAATTGTTTTTTTAAATAGCAAAGATGCTACTAAAGTATTAGCAGCCTTTGCAGTACTACCCGATTATATCGATAATAAACCTGCAGGATTTTTCAGGGTATTTAATGATGGGGCCTATCAATTAATTTTATTACAAAAGAATTTAGTAAAAGTGAGTCCCTTTGATCCCTTAACCGGTAAAAATATAACCAGTTTTTTTACAAAATATTATTATGGCATTTATAATAATGGAAAAACCATTCCATTAAAAGCATTAGATAGAAATAGTATTTTATCTGTGATCCCTTTTAATGCAAGCGTTGAACCTTGGATAAAAAATACAAAAAATAAATTAAAATCCGAGGAAGACATAATTGCGCTACTTAAATATTATAATAGCATAGTAGCAGTTAAATAATTTCTATCCTTCGATTAATTTTGCAATACTAAATGCAGCGGCAGCAGCGATCGCGCCTATCATCATTACTTTAACCCCACCCCACCAAGGATTGACGCCCGTAATTTTACTTTTGAAAAATCCAAAAATAAACAGACATACTAAAGTAATTATAGCAGAAATTTTTAATCCATCAATGGCGGATTCTACAAAAAAATAAGGTGTTAATGGAACTAGGCCTCCCACGATATAACTCGTACCAATATTAAAAGCGCTTTTTCTTGCTCTTTTGGGATCAGGTTCTTCCAAACCTAATTCATGCTTCATCATAAAATCTACCCAACGCTTGTCATCTTTTATAATTTCTTGCGTGGCTTCTTCTGCAGTAGTGGCGCTTAATCCCCATGCTAAAAATACTTTACGAACTTCTTCTATCTCCACATCTCTTTTATGTACTAATTCCCAGTATTCATTTTTAAGCTCACTGGCATAATGATCTTGTTCTGTTTTACCTGCTAAAAATCCACCTAGCCCCATGGCTATGGAACCCGCCGCAATCTCAGCAATACCAGCAATCCAAATAAGATTTACATTGCCTTGAACAGCACCACTTAAACCTGCGGCCAGCGCAAAGGGGACCGTAAGGCCATCGCTCATCCCTATCACAATATCTGTAAGCAAATCACTGCTTTTCAAGTGTTCCTCTAAATGTAAATGGGTGTCATTCATAAAAGCAGTTTTTATATAATTGGATTGTACCAAATTTAAACAAAAAACAATAAATTTAGAGAAGGAAATAGTCACATTCAATAACCAATTTTATTTGCCAACTTAAATAATTTCAAAACATGAAACCATTGGAAAAAAATAGCCGCCGTCGATTTATACAAAATACTGCCGCTGTTGTTACCGGATTTTCAATTATACCAAGACAAGTGCTTGGTAGAGGATTTTTAGCACCTAGTGACCAACTTACAAAAGGGATTATAGGTTTAGGAGGAATGGGTCGAGGCCATATTCCTTATGCGGGTACTAGAGTAGTAGCTATTTGTGATGTAGATAAAAAGCATTTACAAAGTGCTGCAGAATTAGTAGGTGGTAATGTTAAGACGTTTCATGATCATAGAGAATTAATTGCATTACCAGAAGTAGATATAGTACACATTGCAACACCTCCACATTGGCATGGCATGATGGCCATTGAGGCAGCAAGAGCAGGAAAAGATATATGGTGTGAAAAACCAATGACAAGAACCATTGGCGAAGGAAAACGAGTGGTAGAAGCCGTTCAGCAGTATAAACGTATGTTTCGTTTAAACACTTGGTTCCGATTTGAAGATAATTTTTACGGTATGAATTCCACTGTAAAACCAATCAAAAAATTAGTGGAGTCGGGTTTATTGGGATGGCCATTAACTGTTACAGTAAGTAAAACAACAGGATTTGATTGGAAATTTTATTGGGTAGGTAAAACTAAATTAGAAGCACAACCCGTTCCTGAAGAATTAGATTATGAAAGATGGTTAGGTCCTGCTCCATTTAAACCTTATAATGAACATAGAGTGCACCAAACATTTAGGGGCTATTGGGATTATGATGGTGGTGGCTTAGGTGATATGGGTCAACACTATATCGATCCTATTCAATATTTTTTGGGCAAAGATGAAACGAGTCCTATCTCTGTAGAAGTTGATGCAGAACAACAACATCCAGATGCTTGTGGTACTTTTAGAAAATTAACTTTCACCTATGAAGATGGT
>CAINWZ010000044.1 GCA_903854725.1 uncultured Bacteroidota bacterium | reverse complement strand
TCTATATTTTATATTATTTAATACTGATAATTTAAAAATATTTGTATTTGCTTTTTTTGTTACTCTTTTAGAACTTATTTATAACTTCCATCTAGCTTTTACCATTGCAACAGCTATCAAAATTGGAGAGGGAGAAAATAAAATAACTGAAAAGATGCATAAAAGAGTAAACCGCGGATTGATTATCTGGGCTATTTTAGGCTTAGGGATGCTGTTATACGTTTTGTATAGAAAACAGGAAGTCTGGTTGGTCCTGTTCAACTAGTAAAGTTTTGGATATTAACCATATGATTTTGAACCTTTTAGCCTTTTTAATGTTAATGTAATAGATTGATTCACAAAGAATTAATTTGGAATTAGGTAATTAATACTTAATTTTGATGTTTAAACAACGAAATATATAAATATTATGAAATTATTAGATGCATTACAATGGCGTTATGCTGTTAAGAAAATGAATGGAACAAAAATTCCTACTGAAAAATTAGATACCATTATAGAAGCAACTCGCTTAGCGCCTAGCGCTTTTGGTTTAACTCCTTATACAATTATTGTTGTAGAAGATGATGAAACAAGAAAAAAATTACAACCTGCTTTTTATAATCAATCACAAGTGGTGGATGGATCTGCAGTAATTATTTTTGCAGTATGGAATACTATTTCTGAAAAAGAAGTAGCAGAATACATGCAAGATATTGCTGACCAAAGAGGTGTACCGGTTGATTCATTGAAAGATTTTTCTGGTTACATTAATGGCTCATTAAAAAACTTAACGCCAGAACAAGCAAGAGTTTGGGCTGATAAGCAAGCTTATATTGCTTTAGGTTTTAGTTTAGTAGCTGCTGCTGCTGAACAAATTGACGCAACTCCTATGGAAGGTTTCGCACCTGATGCAGTAGATGAAGTATTAGGTTTAAAAGCGATGGGCTTACATAGCGCTGTAGCATTAACTTTAGGTTACCGTGATGCGGCGAATGATTATTTAGTGAATGCTAAAAAAGTTAGAAGAGCACATTCTAAATTAATTATTAAAAAATAATTAATTTACTATCTTATAAGATTCAATTAAAAAGCCCCTCGAAATTTCGAAGGGCTTTTTAATAAGTGCTATTTTATATTTACATAATTTAATCGGCTTTCATCACCGCAGATCTTGGTCCAATTCCATTTTCATTAAAAGCTTCTATTTGAAAATAATAATGATCATTTTTTTCTAGTGCCGTGCAGTAGTATTCACTTACGCCATAAACCATTACACTATTGTATAATTTATGAGGATCACTGCCGAAATAAATATGATACCCAGTGGCATTAGGGTTCACCGCCCATTTTAACCAAGCGTTTCTTCTTTCACTATCCCCTCTTAAGGGTACAAAATTTTGTACTGCACCTGGATGAACGCCTGTGCCTTTTCCAAATACACGTAATCCGCTTATCGCAAATTTACCCGTTGGCATATGAATATTAACCATTTTAATATAGCGAGCTTGAATGGTTTTGGGTAAGACTACATAATCATGTGGCACATCGGTTTTGTTTTTTGATTTATCTATTATCAATTTCCATGCCTTCGCATCATCGGATGCAAAAATTTGATATTGATGATAAGTCGTTAATTGCTTCCCCATTAATTCAACACCTTCATCGGCATAATTTACTTGAATGGCTTCAATGGTGCTTTTATTTCCTAAATCGGTTTGTATCCACTCTCCTACATTGGCAGTTGTAGCAGACCAATATGTTTTTAAATTTTCATCCACAGCATTGTTTGCAGTAAAGGCACTTAAGGTAGAAGACACTTGTACGGGTTTATTATAATTTAATAACATCCACCCAGTAAATTGAGAAACATCGTGATTGGCAGCCGCGTGTGGTATATAATGTGGATAGTCTCCGTAGGAAGTATTGCTATATAAAATACCATCGGTATCTATTTGTGCTGGCCATATACCATTGCGTCTTTCAAAATTATTTTTTACAGAAATGGCAATGGTTGAGATATGCCACCATTGTTTATAAATATCTTGATAGGTCGCGCCATGTCCCGCTCCTCGAGCAAAGCCGCCGGGTTTATAAGAAAATGGATTGTGTTTTTGATACGTAAAAGGTCCTAATGCTTTATCACTAACATAAACGCCATCCCCATAGCCACTGAATTCTGTACCGGGTGCGCCATATTGTAAATAATATTTTCCATTTTGTTTATTCATCCAAGCCCCTTCCATAAAGGGTTTCAAGAATGTATTGTCTTGGTGTTCACCAAATCTTTCCCAACCATGAATACTATCCACTAAATGAATTAAAGATTGTCGTTCTCCAATAGGTGCAAAAGTTTTTCGATCTAACTCTTGTCCATAGATAGGATAAAAATTACTTGAGCCATGATAGATATACAATCGGTTATCATCATCTAAAAATAATCCTGGATCCCATGCGCCTACTTTAAAACTATCCACTGCAATATGCCAATCATCTTTTGTGGGATTAGTACTATACCATAGTGAAAAGTTTTTTTCGTAGGTAGAACCAATGACTAATAAACTATCCCCTAGTACAACACTGGCTGGCGCACATAATTCATCATACACGCCGTTCCAGGGTCTTAAAAATTTACGAGAAATAAATTTCCAATCTTTCATATCACTACTCCACCAATATCCCCATTGATTGGTACTGAATAAGAAATATTTATTATCATACACAGAAATAATAGGATCGGCTGTTGCGCGGTGCTTTCCATTTTGTACAAAATTGGGAATAGGGCAATAACCATAATCGATATTAATCGGGTTGCAATAAGTTGCTTGTCTATCGGGAATTGTAGCACTCATTGCCGGTTTTTGAGCTATTACGCTTTCACTAAACATGCCATTAAATAATACACCATTAAATAGCATGGCCACTAAGAATAATATCCTTTTCATAATTACCATTTTGAAGAATAAATATACTATTTATATACATCTAGAACTTAGAAAAAAGACTAAGCTTAGAGAAGGGTTTCATAGCGTATAAATACTTGAATTTCAATTAAATAAACTACTTATTTTCGGTTTTGGAAGGTATTAAGAAAAAATAAAAATGAAAAGATAATAGTAATTATGCGCATAAATTTAAATAATACGTATCTTTATAAAATATTATATACTGATACTATGAAAGCAAGATTAAATATAACCATTGAAGCTCCTCTTTTGAAAGAG
>CAINWZ010000043.1 GCA_903854725.1 uncultured Bacteroidota bacterium | reverse complement strand
TGAGCTTCTTTTCCAGCAGTTAAATTATAAGCTCTCATGCGTTCTTTGCCTTTATCTGTGTTGCGATGCATTTTACTGTAACAGGCTTGGCACACACCTTTTGTATAAATATTAGGCTTTTCGCATTCGGAACAAAACCTCCGCATAACATCACCCTTATTCAATGTGGGGTTCACCGGTTCTTTTTCGTTACTGCTATTCATATTCTTTGGTAATTTAAGATTGTATAGTGCTTTCTAAGCCCACACTAAATAAGGCTGTCGTCCGTTAGTGGCAATTAAATTATTAAAAAAGAAAAAGCCAACGCACTCTTTCAGTTTTTTCAAAACTGTGAAAGGTTAATCACCACAACTACTAAACACCTCACAGCTTTCGTTATCAAATAATGTTGGTTCGTTAATACTATCATCTTTTATTCTGCCTTTAAATTGTTTTGCTTCTTCAAGTATATCTAAGCTACTTTTGTGGTTTCTAAAAAAAGTTATTCGTTGTTCTTCTCTTGGTATTATTTCATAAATCGGCTCTTCGTAATTATCTTCTTCATCTTCACAAATAACAGTTTTATATCCTATAATTTTATCTTTTGGTTTTCTGCCATTTGGATTTCCATATTTCAGTTCCATATTGTAAGTAAAATCAAACGCTTTTGGATTTTCATTTGCTATCTGATAAAGTTTGTTATTTGATTTTTTCCAACAATTAACGCAGTTTCCCTGATAGCCTTTTAATTCTAATCTAAACGGCATTTGTTTCCAATAAAAATTTATCATCTGCTTTGATGTCGGCATCATTTCTTTATGTATCAATGGATAAACAAGCTTTTTTTCTTTATACTTATCATTCATTCTGTCAATCTCATCAATTCTAATTCCTATTGCAGTATCATACTTTTCGCCATTAAACCAAACTTTAGCAAATTTATTTATTGGTGCTAATTTTAATTCTCTTGTACAATGCGGAAATGCTTGGTTAGGTATTCCGTATTTTTTTATAATTTCTTCAAACGGTTCTCCATTTCTACTTGCTGTTTCAAAATCAACTGTATTGTATCCAGTTCCTTTTCTTTCATTATGGTAAACACTTGCCTCAACCCATTGCACATTTAGGTTAAAATGTTCATCGCACTTTTGCACAAATTCAAGAGTTTGTTCGTTTTCTAATCCAGTATTAGCAAATACAAAAACAATCTCATCATACATATCGTCCAAATGGTTTTTAATCCATTGAGCCATAAATCCGCTTGTTTCTCCTCCACTAAATGATACTAATAAGTTTTTTCCCATATTGTTTAGATGCCCTCGCACCCCTCCTTTTTTTTCTTTTTTATAATTTAACTGTAAAGGCTAAAGCCCCACTAACACAAGCTAAAACAACATTGCGAAAAGCAACGATTGTTTAGCCCCAACCGTTAGCAGTAAGTTTACTTAGACCAAGCTGAACTATCTTTTAACATCCGAAGAACAGCGGGGAATAAGTGTTGCAAATCATTTGCCGTTAATCCATTCTTTTCGGCAACAACAGCCATATAGTGTGCTAAACTTGCTTGTTCTTCTGTTTCTTCTGTAAACATCCAATTTTGAACCATTGGGTGTGCAGGTTTTACTTCTTTAATTCCTTTTCTCCAAGTGAATTTTAATACTTCTTGATTTTCCATTTTTGTATTTGTTTAAAATTTATAATTCGTTAAAAAACCTACTGCTAACACCACCTATACGCAAGTTTTGTGAAAAACAAAACCTGACGTATAGCTGTAACCGTTAGTGGCAAACTGTTCTATTTTATTTTGTTAATTCAAAATATTTTTCAATAAAATCATCAAAGGACTTGACTATGAAATAAAAGCCGTCAGCACCTTCGATTTCAAGTTGGTATTTCTTTTGGTGTTCAGACATCCGATCTTTTCCTATTTTTACTTCCCACTTTACAGACACACCAATCATTCTTCCATTTATGTTCATTCGTATTGTTGAACTTATATCCGCACTACCAACTGTGCCTGTTCCTTTAATATATTGTTTGCTTCCAATTGTCCTATTTATTCCCATCACATCATTTACCTGCTTAGTATTGTCAAGCATTCGCCCGGTTGTATTAATCCTTTCAGCTTGTCCTCCATTAAATATTATCCAGTCAATTACGCATCTTGTAAGACCATTTGCTGTCTTATCAGTATATTTATATTTCGGAATATAATCCGATGGCATAGATGGGTACTTGTGGCAGTCTATTGAATGCTTCAGGTTGATTAGTTTTGTTAGCATTTAGTATATTTATAAATCATTCCTAAACTTACATTCAATAAATTAGCTAATTCTTTTTTATCAAAGTCAGGATTCAATTTTATAATCTCAATAGCTTTATCTTTATTCGACTTATCAGTATTTTTTAATATAACTTTTTTAGCATCATAGATTTCAGATGAATCTATCTTTATCTTCTTAGCCATATTGATAAAATATTTACTTAATTTCTCAGCTTTTAAGATACTATCTTTACTGATTTCAAGTATATCATTTAGTCTATTATTATAGTAGTCTATGCAATGAATTAATAATGCAAAACGTGGAATATATGATTTCTGTTTTGGCAACATTGACTTCATATATTCATTTTCATTCTCATCATTCTGAATATCTGTTATCTCATTAAATATTCGCTTCCATTCTATTTTAGCTTCTTTTGAAAACTTACAGATATATGGCTCTATCTCGTTATCAATAGTGTATTCAATCAATTCAGTTTTAACTATCTGAAAAAATGTAATAATATAATCAGAATACCATTGAAGTACTTTTTCATCTATCTCATTATCGTTATATTTCTCAACAAATAACTCAGGATAACAAGTAAGCATTCTATCTATAAAACCATTATCTTTATTTTCTTCAGTAAAAAATGAAGTTAATATACTCGGTTGAATACCTCCTAAAACGGGAATGATTGGACTTTCAACAAATGAACTTTTTGATGTTTTACGATTCAATGTTATTCC
>CAINWZ010000042.1 GCA_903854725.1 uncultured Bacteroidota bacterium | reverse complement strand
GGCCATGGTGTATCAATTGTTACTGAACTTGTTCCCGAAATAGTAGGAGAAATTACATTATGAATACCTTGCAACATCGGTCTACTTGCACCGCCATCTGTTTGATTCACAAAAATTTGATCGCCTATATTGAAAGTGTGAGTGTTTGATGTTGCATTTAACTCAGTTAAAATACCATCGGGTGTCATGTAGTTGTCATAGACATAAGGCACTTGGTATTCTTCGTAAACTTTTATAACATAACCATACCAACTATTTGGAACTCGCTGGACAAGTGTTGTATTGTCATCTTTGCTCACGAAATTTCTTAATAGTTTTGTCAAATCAACAACAGCATAACCCGTTGTTATTGCAGGTACATAACGATAAGTAGCAACAATAACAGAAGAAGTATTTAATATTTCTACATAATATCGAAATCCCGGTTGTGTTTTATTGGTTGAATTAAAATACCAAACCGAAGGATTATAAGCTGGACTTAATGATTGAGGACTTCCGATTAAAGAAACTGAACTTGACATGGTGTATCTTTTTTAATATATTATATTTTAATAGTCCATCGTAAATGAACTAATAGGTTTTGATGCACCTCGACTTCCAAGTTGCATCCAAACCAAATATCTTGCGGCATCAATGCAGTGATTCCATATTTCAATCGGTTCGCTTGGGTCTTTCTTACTCCACTCATATTTTGATAGTTCTTCCTTTAAATGAATAGATTTATTAGTCACTAGAAAATCATACTCTTGCATTAATTGAAGTCCTGCCTTAACTGAATCCTTACCTTTCGATACTGAATAGATACCAATGCCATAACCTTGAATGTCTGCGATTGATTTTGGTTCAGACGAATCGGCATAAATAGGTCCGTTCTTTGCTCCAACGCTTTTTATCATTGTAGCAATCTGACTGTTCAGCAATCCTTTTTGATAAATCACTTCATCTAAAATTAACTGAGAATTATATTTATAAACCGCAATCATTGTTGTCGGGTCATTCGTGAATCCAAAGTCCATTCCATAGCCAAGCAACTTTGCTTCAAATGGAATAGTATCAATAGATTTCCAATTTTGAAATATAACACCTTCGAGCATTCCAACTTCTCCATCCAAATAAACTGTACACCAATTTTTCCAATAGTCAGATGTGTCAGCTTTTTTTCTTTTCGATAATAACTCCTCCAAAACAAATGGTGGTATGCCTTCATTATCTCGATAGGTAAGAATAATCATTTCACTATCCTTTTCAGTTAACACCTCATCATGTACCCAAAATCTATTTACAGGATTAAAATCTAAATAAATATCTTTTGATGTACGCATTGATAGTTGAGTGTACGTTTCAAAGTTAATTAGATTCGCTTCGTTCACATACAACACATCCCTTCTTGGACCAACAGCTTTATCTCCATCGGCATTGACAAACTCGATGACAGCTCCATTTGAAAAGGTATATTTTGAATTAGTTATATTCCAATTGTCCCCTTTGTATCGGTTTGTCTGCTTCATTATTTTTAGGAAGTCTTTCATTGCCCCTCCTTTCAAGTGCGGAACAGTTGCACCAACTACTGTTATTTCTATGTCAGGAGTTTTTATTGCACGATCAATAAGGATGGCTAAGATTGCGATTGTTTTTCCCGCACTCGAACCACCTTGCACAACCTTTTTTCTTTTGGTCATTGCAAGGATTTTATTTACCGATGCTGTTCTTTTGAACATATTGATTCTATTGGTCTGAGATACTTATTTTTTTAAATATTTCGCATATTTTACTCAGGGAATAACGGTTGCTCTGCTGTTTGAGTTATTACTGTATGAGAATAATTGCCTGACATTTTATTAAGCATCTCCAATGAAGCTACTAAATACTTTCTATCTCCATCAGATTCGCATTCATCAATTAATTTATTTAGCTTTTCTATGATGCTTTCTCTTCTAATTTCATACTTCTTTTTATACTCAGCATATCTTATTTCATATTCTTTTTTAACCTCAGGATTAACCATCAATTGACTACCAATAAACCGGGCAGAATGAGCAGAATAACCCGCACGAATAGCAGCTGCTGTTTGGTCAAAATCTTTCAGATACTCCTGAATAAATTTAATCCTTCTTGGTTTCAGCTTTGACTTTCTTTCCATCCTTCTTATTGTTTAACTTTGTTAATTTTTTTTCTTGTTCAATTCCCGTGTAACTAATTGGCTTCTTGTATGTTGGCTTTGTTGGTTCAAAACAGAAGTCAAAACCTAAAGAATGAAACAAATGGTATTCGCTTTCATCTACTTTTGATGTGTCGAATATGACCAATTCGGTTTCTGTTTTTAGGTGTACTTTTTTGTCTTTGTATTCGTCGAGTAATTTCATTCTATTTTGTTTTTATTGATGTGGTCTTTTAATAGTTTTTTCAATCGGTTTATTATCGTGTAAGCTGATGAAATACTTATGTCAAATTTTATGGACAGTTCTTTTGCGTTATCTACTCCCTCATAATAAAAAGCCTGAAAACATATTGCATCAAGTTTTTTAAGTGATTTGTGGAAGTCATCAATAAACTCTTCTGTGTATATATTATGTCGGTATATGGCTATTTTTTGATATGCTGGGCCTTCTGTATTTTCGTTGTCGATGTTTATTGTCCTGTTTAAAAATTTGTTTTGCTCATCATTTAGATTTGAATTAGACCATATTAAAGTTTTATTGATATATTGAAGTGTAAAAGAATATATCGTATGTTCAATTGATTTGCTGAAGGTTCGTGCAAAATGAAGTATTTCGGACTCTTTGTTTATTATGTACAGATAAGCAGAAGAAATGACATTAGCAGATTCGAGATTTCGATTATATTTCACTATTATCTTAGTGGTGGTTTCTTCGAGTTGCGAATATTTGACTGTGAAATATTTATCAACTTGGTCTTTGAATGTCCCAAAATTCGAAGAAGGTACGCTTGTATTCGTTGCGTTCATTTTTGGTGCAGAAGCAAGTCCTTTTTTCTTTGACTTCGAGCAAACGGTTTTTAAATTGTCGCATCCAATGGCAGTCGCTTTTTGTCGGACTTGTTTTTGCATTTCTCCATTGTTCGACATCTTCTAGTTCTTTTTGTGTAAACATTGTTTGTGTAGTTCCGCTATGAGTGATAATAATAAGGCCATAGTCCAGCTATGAGTGATTAATAATGTTAGCCATAAGGTCAAACAATATTGACAGCTTAATAACTTCCAAATGACCATTGCAAAGATACTGCTTTTTAGTTCAAAGAAGTCATCGAATAATTCTTGGAGTGGCTCGAAATTCGTGAAGAACCAAACAGCTAAGTATATGTTTAGGTATATCATTTTAGTTTATAGATTTGGTCTGCTATTTCTGTTTGTCGGTTATTCCCTTGCTCCTTCGCCCAAATGGTATCTTTTAAGTTGATAGCTGTTGAGTGAGTGATGTAGCCTGTGGAGTGCTTTAAAACCATTATTTCCTTACCTTGCTTCTTTGCTTCTAATGCAAAAATCAAATCGGACATTCGTAAATCAGGAGCTTTCCACAAATCAGTTGGATTAAAATATTCGGTATCAAATGCCATACAGCCTGTGCCAGGAACGTCAATCAATTCATCTTTAGCGACATCATTTAAACATCTGAAAGACTTATGCCCCTTGTAATAGGGAATACCTTCCCGTGTTAATATTCGACCATGATGCGATACTATACATTTATGCTCCTCAATCTTAGCAATCATATCAGGAATGTACGAAGGTGGATATATTAAGTCATCGTCACAAGTGAAGTAATAACAATGCTCTGATTGTTTTGTTAATCCGAAAAACTTGCCATTATCTGTTAAGTTAACAATGTGCTTACTATTGTCGTAGAGGTGTAATAATGCACCATGACCCATCAATGAACCTATTGCTTGGCTGAGTGCTTTCGACCTACCTTGCCCATCATAAGTTGCTATGCCTATTACTATTGGTTTCTTCATTTGCTTATTAGAGGAGTTTTAATGCGTTCAACTTCGTGCATCAGGCTAACATGACTTCCATGATAAACTAATGAATGTACTGGAGTGTACATTGCACAATTAGCCTTTCTCATTCGCCATGTTAATTGCTGGCCAACACCTGAACTAATCGGAGGATTGAAAAGGAATCTTCGTGGATTTATTTCATTAACATAGTAGCCTATCTTATTCAAAAGGTTTTTATTGCAAAAGAACCCGCAATCTGTGAAGCCTACTTTAAATGAGTAAGCATCTAATTGGACTGGCTTTATTGCATTCCAGCAGTTCTCTCGGCCATCGTTTATTAAATTGTAAGCGTACGGATTGTGTTTTAATTGGTTGTGTCGGTCGATAATATTCGGAAGGTATATGTCACTAACATCGGATGGCATGAATATAAACAGATCGGATGTATCATTTTTGAGCATTTTTAATGCGTAATCCCATTTTTCCCAAAACTTCGGCTTGCCACCATGCTTAAATTGATAGAAATTATCCTGTAAAATAAAGTCAGAACCATCGTCAATGATAGTGTACACTATATCTTCAGTAAATGCTTTTATCTCTTTTATTAGGTTTTTCAGCATCTGCTCCCGTTGGTACGAAAATATGATAATTCTTATTTTCATTGATACAAATATAACATTTTTCGTTAATATACAAAAATAATCTCTTTGATTATCAAACAGTTATGTATTACTATGTATTTATTTGTATATGCTATGTTATACCTATTGAAATGTAATGTACATTTGTCATATCAAAATCAAACAAACTAAAAAAAATGGCAACAGAACTAAAAGCAATCAGAATTGATCTCGAAACGGTTAAATTCTTAAAAAAACAAGCAAACAAAGAAAGAAGGTCTTTCTCTGGAATGGTCAACAAAATCCTAAAAGATGCACAAGATGAAAAAACTAAGCATTAAAAAAACAGTTCAGCCAGACTTTAGATTTATATCTTACTCGGCTTGGATGAAATTTATACGGAATAGAAACAATCAAAATCTAACAAAATGAACTACGATAACTGGAAGCTAGAAACACCGCCCGAGAATGAAAAAGAATTAGAACGATGTGACCAATGTAAAGAGTACTTCGATGCTTCAGACCTTTACTCACACTTTATTAACCTTGTCCCGATGCAAGTATGCTCGGAATGTTTAAACTATTTTAACCAAGAAAAAATAAACGCCATGCAAAAAACTATCACACAAATCAGACTAGATTCCGTTAAGGAAAACATCGACAGAATGATATTACCTATTAATACTGACTGTTCATTCAGCTTAATTGACTGCAATAGGAATGAGTTATTATTAATGGCTATTGATTTAGGAATTGATTTCTCCACTAGAAGTAGTTCTAATCTAATATTCCTTTGCTTAGACAAATACAAAGGATGCGAGATAACACTATGGGAATAATGGATTCTATCCGAATAGATATATGGATAAGCTACTCTAACGGTAGCACCATACAGCAGTTACGAGAGGATTTTGGAACTACGCCATCTGTTAGTAGAATTATTAATCAGATAGAAGTATTCCGAGCAACAGTAACGAAAGTAAAAGGTAATATTAACAACTTCGTATTATTAACAGATAACGAAGCAATAAAAGAAGCAAGGAGAAAACTATCATGAAAAATATAATTGATACCGGAATTGATAAGTATGTCAAAGATAAAATTCATTCCAACGATAAGAACTGGTTTGTCATAGTAATAATCATCTGCATCATCTTTACGGGTTATATCTTGATTGAAAGAAATAACAAGGATTCCCGATTTGAGCAGTTTAAGGCATTATCTATTGAGAAGTGTAATAAGTTTCAAGATAGTATTGTGACCATCTGTGATGCTGAATATAACGTAACAGGAAGATGTATAGGGAGGGCTAAGAAATGATACCGACAGATATAATTTTAGATTACGAGAAACAGAAAAAGACATTCACTTGGGCATGGATAGGATATAATGCAACAACGGAGATGTACTTCGTTAGCATCCTTCCGAGAACATGGAGTCATTCGATGTTTATTGTTGAGAATTAAAAAGTTTTTCTTACATCGGTAGCGAAAGCCTATGTCGAATGAATGAACATTTAGAGCCGATTTTACTAGTTATACAAAAATAATCACTATATTTGCATCGAAATCCAAACGCCAAAATGAAATCTAAAACTCACATTAGCCCTGAATTTTCTGTTATACCTCACTGGCGTTTGGTCAGAAAAGGATGGGCTTTAATATTATAAAATTATGGAAAAATTAACCCATTGGAAAAAATTACAGAATCCGCTATATCTTGGAAGCTATGACTTCCAACCGAGCGAAGAAAGAATTGTAACAGTAAAAGATGTCAAGCGTGAAATGGTCAAAGGTCAGGAAGGTACAGAAGAGCATACTATTGTTTACTTTACCGATAATTACAAGCCAATGATTATGAATGCAACGAATAGCAAGATGCTCACTAAGTTAGCTGAAAGCCCTTATGTAGAGAAGTGGATAGGCACATCGTTTAAGTTAGTAGTAGTGAAAATTAAAGCGTTCGGAGAGTTTATGGATGCGTTGCGTATCAAATCAGAGAAAGTTGTTAAATTGCTGCCCGAACTTGTCCTTGATAGTCCTAACTTTGTCAAGGTAAAAGAAGCAATCAAGTCCGGAAAGTTCACAATTGAACAGGTTGAATCAAAATACAAACTATCAAACGAAGTAAAGGAGGCAATCAATGAATAAGAAATTCAAAATCAGATGTTCACAGATTGGACAAATAATGTCCAACGCAAAAACAAAAGGTGATCTGTCTGCCGGGTGCAAAACATACCTTGAAAATTGGTACGCCAATGACAACGAAGAAATTCATTCGAAATACTTTGACAAGGGCAATATGGTCGAAAACGAATGTATTGACTTAATGGCATCAGTATTAGATAAAGGAATGGCATTTAAGAACGATGAACATAAGGAAGATGAATACTTCACTGGAACGTGTGACGTTCAACTGGATGACTGCATTGTTGATGTCAAATCGGTATGGGGTAGAAAAGGACTTCACGCAGCTTGTGATGGATTAGATAAGGATTACGAATGGCAGTTAAGAGGTTATCTACACCTCTACAATAAGTCTAAAGCAATTCTATTTTATGGTCTATGTGATACTCCTGAAGAATGTAACTATGGAAATGAAGTGATCTATTCAGATATGCCTATTGAAAAGCGATGGGTGGCATATAACATAGATGCTGATGCAGAACTATTACAAGCCATCATTGATAAGGTAATAATGTGTCGTGAATATCTTGAAGAATACGATTTGAAAATTAATAATAAACTAGGTAAAATAAACTAAAAAAAATGGAACTAAAAGGAAAAATTAAGCAGGTCAATGATACTGAAACAGTATCGGAGAAATTCAAAAAAAGAGATTTTATTATCACAACGAATGACAATCCAACGTACCCACAACACATTTCTGTTCAATGTACACAGGATAAAGTATCGATGTTGGATAATCTACCTGTTGGAAGTGAAGTAACTGCTCATATTAATTTACGGGGAAGGTTATGGACAAGTCCGAAAGGAGAAGATAAATATTTCAATACAATAGAGTGCTGGAAATTGGAAGTAACAGGTAAAGTTACTCCTTCTCCTGAAAAAGGTATTGCCGAGGATGATCTACCTTTTTAATCTAACTATCTGAAATTAAGCCCTCTAATGAAAATTAGGGGGTTTTTTATGGTACAAAAATTTTGTACCATTTTGTACCACACTTTTTCAATGATAGCAAAGGTTACAAAGGTTTTTGTACCAAAAAGTACAAAATGATTTTTTTTAAAAAGTAAAAAATAATAAAAGTATTTAAATACTTGTTTAAAAAATTATACTTTCTCTATTGTACTTTTGTACCAATTTTGTACAATCACTTGCTATCATTGAAAAGTACAGTACAAAATGGTACAAAATTTTTGTACTAAAGATTTATTAAAATAAATTAGGATTATTAATATATTCTTTTGTATATTTGTACCGCTATATTAGTTAAAATGAAATTTAAAAAATCCCATAGCGTTACATTGACCTCTACAAATCTTTTGATTTGGCTGGTATAGCCCTTGTAATTGCTGTGGGTATTTTTATAAAATATGAAAATATCATTAGATCGTTGTAAAAAATTAATTGATTCAGGATTATCACTTATAACAATAGGAGATAAGAAAATTCCAAATACTAAATGGAAGGAATCACAAAAAAAAGCATTAGATAAAAATATCTTTACAAATCATTTCAATTTAGAAAGCACAAAAGGTATAGGTATCTGCACAGGATATAATAACTTGGAGGCATTTGATATTGACTTAAAAATACTTCCTAGCTTAAAATTACAACAGGACTTTTGGAATGAATATTTAGAATTTCTAAAATCCAATATTGATGATTTCGATAATAAATTTGTTATTTATAAGACAGTCAATAATGGCTATCATATTATTTATAGATGCGAAACTATTGGAGGGAATCAAAAGATAGCAGTATTGAAAGATAATACTCAAGCGATAATTGAAACAAGAGGAATAGGGGGGTATATTTTCGTTTATGATAACCAAGTATCGAAAATAGATTATACGAAGATAAAGGAAATATCTATAAATGATCGTGATGTATTATTTGAATGCAGCAGATATTATAACTATGTAAAAGATGAAATTGAGATAGACAAGAAATTACAAAAAGAGTCGTTAGATGTGTCTGTATCTGTATGGGAAGATTTCAATAGTAAAAACACTTGCTGGGATATTATACAAAATGATTTTACCATTATTCGTAAGTTATCTAATAAAATAATTATACGAAGGAATGGGGCTGAATCTGCTCATAGCGGTTATATCTTCGGAGATAAGGAGTTGATGTATCTTTTTACAACAGGGACACAATATCCGAATGAAAAAGGTCTATCTCCATTTGCAATTTATACTTACAAAAATCACAATGGTAATTGGTCAGAATCAGCTAAAGATTTATACCAACAAGGTTATGGCAGTAGAGTAATAAAAGAAGTTGAAAGCCTTAAAAAAAACTATTAAGATTGAAAAAATTGAATTTCCAATTGATATATTCCCAATTGAAATACAGAATTATTTATTACAATGTAATAAAAAACTAGATAGTTCTATTGATTATATGGGGTGTTCACTCTTATGGGTTATATCTGTAATTATTGGGAACTGTTTTAAAATACAAGTTAAAACAGGATGGATTGAAAGTTCTAATATTTGGATTAGTCTTATCGGAAAAGCTGGTATAGGTAAAACTCCAAGCATTAATAATATAACATTTCCATTAATCAAAATGAATAACCATGAGATTAAGAGATACATGCAGAACGAGAAAAAATATAATGAATTTAAGGAATTAGATAAAAAAGAAAAAGAGTATTCGGAAGAAATAAAGAAACCTTTTAAAAGTCAATTTATCGTTACTGATACTACTCAGGAAGCATTAGTTGAATTGCACGAAGAAAATAAAAATAGTATAGGTGTTTTAAAAGATGAATTAGCTGGTTGGTTTAAAGATATGAATAAATATCGTGCAGGATCAGATTTAGAATTTTGGCTTTCTTCATGGTCCAATACTGGAATAACATTGAATCGTAAAACATCAAAAAGTTCATTTGTTGAAAGTCCAATCATTCCCGTTTTAGGAGGTATTCAACCGAGTATATTAACTTCATTTTTTACTGAAGAAAATAAAGATAATGGTTTTATAGATAGAATG
>CAINWZ010000041.1 GCA_903854725.1 uncultured Bacteroidota bacterium | reverse complement strand
GCCCATAAATAATTTTTCATATTTTATATACCAATTTAAAAAAGATTAAAAATAATCTTTACAATAAAACTTCTTGGCAAATTTAAGGTTTTGTCAATTCTTGGTTGTAACTAACCGCATGAATTTCATTTAAATGCAAAGAGGAGAAGGAATTGGAAGATTGTTGATTGGTAAATATTTCAAAGCTATTTTTCTTATTGTTACTTTGAGTTATAAAAAACATCGAGATCAAAATAAAAAGAATCGCTTTGGATGATGGCCAAATTCTGCCTGGATAAAGATTATTGTACAAACTAAACCAATGCTTTGAAGTGGTATTCGATTTGTTCATGTTTTAATTTTAAATCCCAACAAGAAAATATTTCTATTCGGAATTTGTAAGCAAAATCGTTATGTATAACTTTTAGCAAAAATAGAATAAAACAAATATGTACAAGCTTTAACGTAGCTTTTATACACAAAAAGTTAAACACATTAGTGAATAACTTTTCGAAATAAAGTTTAATTGAACCTAAGAAACAAGGACATCTCCCTTCATTTCAATTGGTTTTTCTAGTCCCATCAAATGCAAAATTGTTGGCGCAATATCGCCTAATTTACCGGGTGCGATTTTTCCTTTCCAAGAATTGTCAATGATGAAAAAAGGAACAGGATTTAATGTATGTGCAGTATTGGGTGTTCCATCTTCATTGATTTCATAATCCGCATTGCCATGATCCGCAGTTAAAAAAATCATGTATTGATTTTTCAAAGCCGATTCAACAACTTTCTCAACACTTGCATCAACTGTTTCAACAGCTTTTATAACGGCATCCCATACGCCTGTATGTCCAACCATATCGGCATTGGCAAAATTCAGACAAATAAAATCAGGGGCTGTTGTTGATATTTCATTTATTACAGCTGTTGTTACTTCTGCTGCACTCATCTCAGGTTGCAAATCATACGTAGCCACTTTAGGCGAAGGAATCATGATTCTTTTTTCTCCCTCAAAAGGCTTTTCTCTTCCTCCACTAAAGAAAAAGCTTACATGAGGATATTTTTCTGTTTCTGCAATTCTTAATTGTGTTTTGCCTGCTTTTGATAGGATTTCTCCAAGTGTATTTTTTAAATCATCATTTTCAAAAACCACGGCTACCTTTTTAAACTGATGATCATATTGAGTCATGGTAGTATAATGCAAATCCAATTTTTTTAATAAAAAAGGCTTTCTAGAGGAAATATTCATTCTGAAGTATAAATACAAATGCCCCACTTAAAAAACCAAGGAGCGCTATCCAACTAATATTTTTTAGATACCAGAAAAAATCCATTTTTTCCATACCCATTACTGCTACCCCTGCTGCAGATCCAATAAGTAAGCAAGAGCCACCAGTACCAGCACTATAAGCGAGTAATTCCCAAAAGAAATGATCTGTGGGATACACTTGAATACTATACATGTTTTGCAATGCTGCTACTAATGGTACGTTGTCAAAAATTGATGACACCAAGCCAATGGAAAGAGCTACCCAATTTAAATTTCCAAAACTGTTATTTAATAAAGTTGCCAACTTAGGCAAGATTCCAACATGTTGTAATGATGCAACACTTAACAGTATGCCAAAGAAAAATAAAATACTGGGTGTGTCAATTTTTCTTAAAGCATGATTTACAGACAGTGTGCCTTTTTCAAAATCTTGTTTTTTATGGTGAATCAATTCTGTAATAACCCACATACTACCCAAGCTTAATAGCATGCCCATATAAGGAGGCAATTGTGTAAGCATTTTAAATACGGGTATGAAAAGTAAACATCCTAAGCCAGCAAAAAAAACACTGTTGCGCTCAAAAGCACTGGTGGTATAGTTTACACTTGTTTGTACTTTTCTTAAATCAATTTTTTCTGTAAGTAAATAATTTATAATGACGGTGGAAACTATCATACAAACTGCACTTGCTAAAAAAGTTTCTTTTATAATATTCAGAGGTGTTACTTGTCCTCCTATCCATAGCATGGTAGTAGTTACATCACCAATAGGACTAAAAGCGCCTCCTGCATTAGAACAAATAACTACTAAGCCTAATAACATCCATTTTGTTTTTTTATTTTCTACTAACTTATTTAAAATAGATGCCATCACGATTGTACTCGTTAAATTATCCAATACAGCAGACAAGAAAAAAGTAATAATGGCAATGAGCCAAATTAATTTAGTTTTATTGGTTGTCTTAATTAAATCAGCCACATTTTGAAAACCATCATGCGCATCAATGAGTTCAACAATTGTCATGGCTCCTAATAAGAAAAATATAATTTCACTAATGCCACTTAAATGATGTGATAATTCATTTAGCACTCCTACTTTTTCAGTTGTACCAATAATAATTAAGGTCCAACATAAAACTGCAGTAATAAGAGCAGTAGCCGACTTGTTTATTTTTAAATAGCTTTCAAATATGATAGCCAAATAGCCTAACAAAAAAATAAAAAGCACTAATAATTCCATCATTATTTAATTAAACTAAGTGAATTTGTATTTTATAAATTGCTTATTTATTAAAGATACAATACATAATACAAAAAACACTCCTATGTGTTAGCAAATAAATAATTGTCTATTTAATTTATATTAGTAGTAAATTTAATTGCTAAAAAAATACAACATGATAAATCGTCGCAATTTTATAAGAACTACTTCCTTGGCTACTGCTGCAACTTTTGTAAGCACTCAATCCTTATTTGCACAATATGGATTAATAGATAAAGTAGGTTTAGGATTGTTTTCAATACCCAATATATTAGATAACGATTTAGATGCTGCTATTAAATTAATGGCCGATCTTGGTTACAAAGAATTTGAAACCTTTGGTCCATATACTTTTAGTACTGATAAAGCAAAAGCATCTTGGGATAAAGTAACACCACAACTAGGTTTTAAAGGAAGTGGATATTTTGGTAAGACCGCTACTGAATTTAAAAAAGCAATTACCGCTAATGGCATCACAGTGCCTTCAATGCATACCGACTTAGATACTTTGTCAACAAAAATGGGCGCCTTAGCAGAAGCCGCCAATGAAATGGGTGCGAAGTATGTAGTACTTCCTGCAATTCCTCAAGAAGAAAGAAAAACTTTAGAGGATTATAAAAGACTAGCTGCTTTATTTAATAAAATTGGAGCAGAAGCTAAAAAATATGGTATCAGCTATGCCTACCATAATCATGGATATGGGCTTAAAGTTGAAAATGGGAAAATGCCTTTAGATATTATTTTAGACGAAACAAATCCTGAATACGTATTTTTTGAAATGGATCTATTTTGGACCTACGCAGGTGGTGCTGATGCAGTAAGCTTATTGAAAAAACATAGCGGCCGTTATAAAATGATGCATATAAAAGACATGAAAGAATCTAAACACTTCGTAGGCAATGGAGACAACGCTTCTGAGTGGATTCCATTATTCCCCTATATAGCAAACGCTGGCGAAGGTATTTTCGACTTGCCTACCATTATAAAAACAGCAAAAGAAAATGGAATGGAACATTTCTTTGTTGAACAAGATAGAGTTGCACATCCCGAAATAGCCCTTAAGAAAAGTTGCGCCTACTTGCGTACATTATAAATTACTTTTCTTATAATTTTGATTTAATAAGCTATACTTGTTTTTTCAAAACTATCATACCCCGATATTCTTCTTTCATTAAATGAAAAATGGTATCTGACAATCTGAATTTGCTAACTACTGCATAACCCATTTTGTTATAAAATTTAATTGCTTTTTCTGCAGTGTCCATTGCTTTTAAGAAAATATATTTCTTTTGATAGGATTTAGCAATATCCAAAACAAAATTCATTAAGAAAGTTCCTACCCCAGCGTTTACAGCTTGGTGATCAATGTATATTCTCTCTAATTCAATACCCTCTTGCGTATCTCCTCCTCCTATAGCTGCATGAATATTAATTTTAAGATAACCAATTGCTTTTTTATTTTGATAAGCTATATAATGTAAGCAGTTTTCATTATCAATTTCTTTACTAATTTTTGAAACCGGATAGGCAAACTCATTCATATACCAATCCATACCCCCTTCCATCCATAAATGCGAATAATGATGCACATAAATGTTTTTAGCCAAACTACTTAATTCGGTTGCGGCTGTACTATCTATTTTTTTTATTTCAATTAATTCCAAAACTTATACTATTATTATTTCCAAGTGTTTTGTATTAAACGCAACCAATTGCCATGCATTATATTTTCTATATCCTGTTGAGTATACCCACGTTTTAAAAGCAAGTTGGGCAAAGTTTGTAAATCGGCAATGCTTTCAATATCATAGGGGCATTGCTCTTTACCAAAAGCACCATCTAAATCGGTACCTATACCAATATGATTTGTATTGCCTGCTAATTGACAAATATGATCCATGTGGTCAATTATTTTTTCAAGATTACATTGCTCACTCACTGGTGTTGAAACACCTCTCTCCCAATTAGGCACAATCATCCATGCATCAAAGGAACTACCTATCACTGCATTTTTTTGTAGCAACGCCTTTATCATATCATCACTCAATTGTCTATTATGATTGACAATTGTTCTACAATTATGATGACTCGCCCAAATAGTTCCAGTAAATATTTCAATAGCTTCCCAAAATGCATCATCACATAAATGAGTCACATCTAAAATCATATTCAATGAATCCATTTCTTTCAACAAAGCTTTTCCTTGTTCATTTAATTTACCGGTAGCATTTGTTCCGTTGGCATACCTTCCAGGACCATAGTGCGCAGGGCCCAATGCACGTAACCCATAGGCATAAGCGGTATGTAAGCAATCGAGGTTTACCATTGAATCGGCACCTTCTAAACTTAAAATATAGCCAATAGGTTTTTTGTCATTAGGAGTGGATAGGTCATTCCATAATGCAAGATGTTGCTCTAAAGATTGATTGTTTTTTATTTGCACCATTTCACCAGCAGCTTCCATTGTTCTATACCATTGCAATTGTCCTTGCGTATGCGCCCATGCTTGTTCTGCCGATTGCCAACCCTTTATGCCTGTTCCCGGCGTTTCTACTCTTGCAATTTGAGTAGCTACTACCAAACCAATATTACCTTGTCTAAGTTGAGGAAGTGAAACAGTACCATTAGTTCTGTCGGGCTTATCATTCATCCCTACTTCTAATTGTCTAATTTCAGTGACCGATATTCTTATATCACGATTCCACTCCAAGGCATTCATCGCCAAATCTAAATGAGCATCAATTATAAACATAGTGGAATGTTATTGTAAAATGTTAAATAGTAATTTTTCTTCTTCTGGCGATTACCTCCCATTGATCTACCACTTTATTATTATTTACTACAATAGCAGTATCATATAATGCAACAGTTGGGCAAACATGCACGGGTACTCCATACCAAACATCACCTACTTTATAGATAGAAGAATCTTTAACTTTTACCACCAAATGTTCTTCGCTTTGTCCAACAGGTTCCGCATTGGGAGCATTTAAAAAATGTACTCTTGGCATTGGATTTTCTGCAGCAACTGCTTTATGTCCTAAGTCGGTACAAACTGTATGCTCATCGATAATGGAAATGATTCTTGTAACAACCAGTGCTGCAAAATCAAAAGGCAAATCGGGGAAAAGATTTTTATAACCCCAATCCCAAAAAACAAATGTGCCCGGACTTAATTGAATATCCTTTCTTTTAATATGTGCCGAAAAAGAACAAGAACCGGCTACAATTACTTCTAGCGAAGCATTAGTAAGTGATTCAATTTTTTTTCTAAGTTGATCAGCATTTTCAAATACAGTATCGGCTTGTGCATTTCTAATAGCAATATCAGTTTCTCTAATATGTCCATCATAACAATGCAATCCAATAATTTTAATATTTGTGAGTGTAGCGCAAGCACTAAATAATGCAATTGCTTTATCGGTCACTATACCTGAACGATTCATACCTATGTTTACATCTATGTAAGCATTAATGGTTAAACCGTTTTCACTAAATATTTTTGAAATAGAAGTAGCAGTATCAATATTATCTACCAAACATGCAAATTTTGTTGCAGGAAAAGTAGTAACCAAAGAAACCAATCTATCTAATTTGGGACCCATTAACTGATGTGCTATTAAAACATTCGGCGTTGTAAGTATGCCCAACATTTCTGCTTCGGCAATGGTTGCACACTTGTAATTCTTAATACCTTCCTCCATCATCATCTTACATACTTCGGCAATCTTGTTGGTTTTAACATGTGGTCTTAATTGATCCACATTTCCACCTACCATGGCAATTAGTTTTTTTATATTTTCCTTGGCCCTTGATCCATATACAATCAAAGAAGGAGAATCTACTTTTTCTATTTTATCAATCTCATACCATTCCATAATAAAGTATTTTATTAGTTAAGCTCAAACATTGCTTCAATTTCCACAGGAATATTTCCTGGTAGCGAACCCATACCCACCGCACTTCTTACACCAACGCCATTGTCAGGACCCCAAATAGATGCAAACAATTCGCTACAGCCATTAATAATATAAGGGTGCTTTTCGAAATCGTTAGAACAACTTACCATACCCAATACTTTAATAACACGTTTTACTTTATCTAACGAACCGAGATTGGCTTTAATAGTAGCAATAATTGCAAGACCTACTTGTCTTGCAGCTAACTTTCCTTCATCCATTGTTAAGTTATCACCCACTCTACCAATTATTAAAGAACCATTTTCTTGCACTGGACCATGTCCAGAAACTAAACAATGATTGCCGTCTACTAATAAAGGCTTGTATACACCTAAAGGTTTTGGTGCAGGTGGTAAGACAAGGCCAAGTTTTGCAAAATTTTCTTCGGGAGTACTCATACAATTTGATTTTTGTTATATAAAATAATGTAAAATAAAAACGCCAATTAAGCCTGCCACAGAAACTATTGTTTCCATAGTGCTCCATGTTTTGAATGTTTGCTTCACTGTTAAGTTAAAGTATTCTTTAAACATCCAGAAACCTGGATCATTCACATGTGAGAAAAAAACACTTCCCGCGCCAGTCGCCAATACCATTAAGCAGGGATTTACGCCACTGGTTGCAATTAAGGGCGCCACAATGCCCGCAGTGGTTAAACCCGCTACGGTTGCAGAGCCAATACTTACTCTTAGTATAGCAGCAATAAGCCAAGCTAAAAATAATGGGTGCAGTGATAAGTTAGTTAAAGGTTTTATAAGTTCGACACTCATTCCTGTATCTAATAATATTTGTTTCAAAGCACCTGCGCCAGCTATGATAAGTAAAATACTAGAAACCTCTTTTACTGAATCACCAATAGGACCCATCATATTTTTAATACTATTACCTTGCGCAACGCCCAAAGTATATAAAGAAATTAATAAGGAAATGAGCATCGCAATAGAAGGTTCTCCTATTGTATGAATAAATATTGTAACTGCGTTTTTTTGCGGAACTGTTATTGTAATTATTGTATCTAACCCAATTAATACAACAGGTAAAAATGCAGCAGATAAACTTGCCAGCATGCTTGGCAATTTATCATCGGGCATGGTCGTACTGGAGAAAATTGCCAACGGCTTACTAGTATATTTTTTTAAAGTCACCGAAAAAATAGGACCTGCAATAATGATAGTTGGAATGGCAATTAAAATGCCATAAAAAAGAGTAAGGCCAATATTGGCATTAAATTGTTGCGCCAAAGCTACAGGAGATGGATGCGGTGGTAAAAAGCCATGTGTTACAGACAATGCTGCCAATGTAGGCAACCCTAAATAAACAGCAGGTAAATTATAACGAGCAGCCACTGTAATCACTAAGGGCACTAACAATACAAAGCCTACACCATAAAATAAAGGAATACCCACAATAAATGCAGTGAGTACTAATGCCCATTGAATATATTTTGTACCAAACAATTTTATCAATCCTCCCGCAATTTTAGAAGCAGCCCCACTATCTGCAATTAATTTTCCTAACATTGCTCCCACACAAAGAATAATCATAAGTGATCCCACTACATCACCAATACCTTTTTGAATGGAGCTCATTATTTGAGTGACCCCCATTGCTTTAATTAATCCAACAGTAATACAAATAATTAAAAATGAAATAAATGGATGCAGCTTAACTACTGTAATGAGTAGCACTAAAAACAGAACAGCCAGTAAAAGCAATAAAAGTGTCATGCGTTAGGTATAGCTTATTGCTAAAGATAGAAAAGAATACTTTTTTAAAGTGTTTTTATCTTAATGTTTTTAAAGTAAATAGGCGCCCCTGCATGTTTTCCTTGAAGCCCTATATAACCATGTAAAGCCAAGGTAGACATAGGGTTATACAACCAACCTGGTATTTTTGTGCCATCCGGATTAATTTTACTCGAAGTAAAGTCGTCCATATTACAATCATTTACCACGGTTCCATTTAACTCAATCATTATTTTTTTATCAATACAAGTGATTGTATAATGATTCCATTCTCCTGGCTTTTTTAAATCTTTATTAGTGGCAGGCTTGTGACCAAAAATGGCGCCACATTGCCAACTAGCTTCGGCTTTACTCCAAGTACTTGAATAATCATCTGCAATTTGAATTTCAACGGAATGAGGTATCCATTCTTTAGTTTCAGTAGCATGCACTATGACGCCACTATTCGTACCATCTGCGGTTTGAAAATCCAAATCCAATATAAAATTATCATACATATCCTTACTCCAAATAGACTCATCTTTTGATGCTGTTAAAACACCACTTGAATCTTTCCAAATAGCAGGATCATATTGAGCAAATTCTAAATTTTTTCCAAATAAGTTTTTCCATCCTTTTGAATTTGTAGTAGAATAGTTATTTTGAGAAATTGCTTTATTACTAATTAAGCATACGAGTGTAAAACAAACTAATAATAAATTTTTCATTTTTTGTATTTTTTAACCAAGTAATGTAGCTATTATTTTCATCAATTTAACAACTTTTATAAAAAACTGGAGGATTCTCTTCCAATAATGCTTCTATTTTTTTGGCTGTACTAGTAATAGACAAACCGCCTAAGTTGGTACAACGTAAAGTATGGTGAATTTGATCGCCAACAGCCTTCATTGTTTCAATGACTTCATCTAAAGGAATGAGGTGTTCATAATTAGACAATGCCATATTAGCACAAGATATAGCGTTAGTGGCTGCCATAACATTACGACCAAGGCAAGGGGCTTCCACTCTATTGCCAATGGGATCACAAATAATACCTAATGAATTTTGTAAAGCCAATGAAGCTGCTGCAATAGATTGCTCCAAACTGCCCCCATTCATTTCAACAAGCGCTGCCGCTGCCATGCCTCCACCCGAACCTGTTTCGGCCATACAACCCCCAACTTCTGCTGCAAATGTTGCATGTGCTGCTATAAAAACACCAATTAATCCTGCCGATAACATGGCTTTAATAATAGTTTCTTCCTTATTATTAATACAATGGGCTGTTCCAAAAACAACGCCAGGTAAGCCACCGCAAGAACCCGCAGTGGGTGCTGCTACAATTACACCCATAGAACTTTTAACTTCCATGATAGCAGACACATACATAATAGTTGTATTAAGAACATCTCCGCCAATTAAATGGTTGGAATCAAATTGTTGTTTGAATTGAGGAGATTGACTTCCTAAAATACGATCCTTATAAGCTGTTCCCTTTAAACCTGTATCAATTGCATTACCCATAATTTGAATAATCGCTTTCATTTTCTCCATCACTGTCTCCCGACTAATATTGCCACGAATACTTTCATACTCAACTGCTAATTCCCAAAGTGCCTTACTTTTACCTTTATTGTATTCCATCATTTCATTACAAGTAATAAATGGAACAGTCATATTTTTTCGAGCCATGATTGGCAATACGGGTTTCACATTTTTAATAGCTGTTACCGAACTCATTTGCTTTATTTCGCTGCAAATTATTTCCGGTATACTATTTTGTGATTTTATTTCAATAAAAGAAATAGCCCCTTTATGAAATATAATTTCATCATAAGTAATTGTTGATTGTAGATACTTGATGATATTTTCCGCTTCGTTACAATAAATAAATGTTTCAAAATAATCTCCTGCAATAGAAACTTTATTTCCATCAATATTAATAACCTCAATCATTCCACCTCCCGTTGAAATAGCAATTAAGTTTTTAGTTTCCTTTTCATTAGTCAATGAAATTTTATAGGTATTAGGGTGCTTTTCTTCTAGTTCACAAATATTGATGGTAAAATGAATGCCCGCAGTAGCTAAATATTTTTCGGAATCAGGCAAACGTTCATCATAAGCTTCCCATCCCAAAAATCCACCAAATAAACCCATGTCAGAACCCTGACTTTTGTGTGTGGTGGCTAAGGACCCATTAGGATCAAATTCAATTATAATATCTTTTATTTGCTCGTCCATCAAATCACGACAAATACGTGCAATGCGAAGCGAAGCAGCACAATGTGAGCTAGAAGGACCCCTCATTACTGGACCAATGACATCGTTAAATATACTTGGATAATTAGGCATGTTTTGCTTATTTGACTATATTAAATTTACAAATAAAATGGCAGGTTTTATTTGTTTTTTACAGCACTCCAGAACATCGTAATGGAAGTATAAACAATGATAATAAGAACCAGCCATCTCAATGTATCCAATGGCAATGTTTTTATAATAAAGGCTGCAATCAGCACAGCAATAATACTTGGAATAGCCATACCCAATGCAGCCTTTCTATTATAAGCGCCAGATTTAATAAATTTATAAGATGCAGGTGGCATTAAAAAAGCACAGGAGCCCATCATTATAGGAAAAGCTACTTGTGGCGACAAACCTAATAAATAAACCAACGCCATACAAGGTGCATATAAACCAACCCCTGCAGTCATCATGGCCCCTAGCACAAAATTGACAACCCCTGCAATGACTAGCTTCCAACCATGAATACCTATAGCCACCCCTTCGCCATGAATCCAATGCATTTTATTAGCAAACATAAAACCAGCTGTAATTAATAAAGCAATACTAATGGTGAGTCTAATATTTTTTTCAGAAAGTTTTCCTACGATATCTGCTCCTAAGATGGCTCCGCCCATGGCAGTTAAAAACATTACAATTAAAGTGATAGGTTCTACTTCGACTACTTGAATAAAAATAATAGCTTGAATTAAAACAGGTAATGTATTGGCAACATTCATTGTACCTGGTATTAATTTATCAGAAGTTTGTTTTGTAAACTTTAATAAAGCTGTTTGTGGAGCAAATGCTCCAATACCTAAAACATCGAAAAAGTTAACTACAAAACCAATAAGTCCAGTTTTAACCCAACTCACTTTTTCTAAATTATTTTTATGCTTAATAATATCTGTGAATAGAATATATATAAAACAGATTGCGAACAATACTAAAATTATCCAAATGATGTTAACCATACTTTTAATTTATACAAGTTAAGTTAATACAAAAACAGCAAAGGCAAGGCATAAAAATTGTCAGAGTCACCCTTTTAATTGAATTTGTATAGTAAATAAATAAAAGAATGCTATGAGTTATCTTTTTACAAAGAATTATAAAACGCTATGAGCTTTATAATTTGATCTTCATTCTTTAGATTGATTTTATTCTCAATAAAATACTGATTGATAGAGGCTGCCTGATCTGAAAAGATATTAACAAAAAAATCTTTTTCTTTTTTAATACGCTTCATCTCGCCCCCTATGTATACATACCAGTTTTCGCGAACAATAAATTCTTTATACTTTTCGCCAGAAAGTTCATTCAAATGATCTTCTATATTTTTATTAATCGATTTTAATAAGACGGCTTTCCCATTGTTATATACTTGATAAAAATGAATAGTTGATTGATTATCCACTTTAGGAAATCCACTTTGAAAGGTGTAATTTTTAATGCCTTGTTTAGTAGAATCATCTATTACTATCATTGATACCATTCCCTTTCCAATAAAACCTTCCTCACCGCTAGTAGATTTAAAAACTACCTCATGCTCCACTAAATTTAATTTAGCCCTTATATTATTGTATTTTCTTCCGTCAGACAAAATGATAGTGGCATTTTTATAGTCAGAAAATAAATAGGCACTGCCACTTATATCGGCATATTTATTTTCAAAGGCACGGCCATACACATCACTTAAAAATATCTGACTTCCAAATTTCCCAGTCGTATTAATAGTATTTGCTTGTGCGCTTAGGATTTGCGCAATTGACATTAAAAAAATTACTAGCAAAAATTGCTTTTTCATTTATTTAGAATTTACATAAAGATAAACATCCCGAAAACAAAACAAGACCCAAAAGGGTCTTGTTTTTTATAAAACTTTAGCTATTTAACTATTGTTTAGGATTCTTAACAGGAGCAGATCCTGTAGCTGGCGGATTGTATGCCAACTCATTATCTGGAACATCCCAATAATCTAAATATCCATAAACAATGCTTGCTTTAGTATTTACTTTTGCAGCAGATGAAACTACTACGCAGTTTGTACGTGCCTTATCTGGAGCAATAATTTCCCAACGTCGAGCGTCATAAAAAGATAAGCCTTTAAATGCTAATCCAATTCTACGCTCAGCCCTTAACTCTTCATATGCAGCAGCTGCAGTTGAACCCGCAGCAATGGCAGCTAAGCCAGCACCTTGGTATGTTCTAACGGCATCAATTGACTTAACACCTAAATCGATAGATCCTGTTTTAATCAAAGCCTCAGCTTTCATTAATTCATTCTCTTCATAAGTAGCTGCAATAGTAATTTCATTTGCACCAGCTGTAGTATTTGAATAGGTAATAACTCCCGCTAAAGCATTGCCACCATTTTTAAGTGTGTAACGTGTATTGAAGACATTACCACGATCTGTATTAAATAAACCTACAGAAGCCAATGTTAAAACGTTATTGTCCTTGCGCTTATCGCCAGTTCTAAAATCTTGTACCCAGCGCTCACTTAATTTATAAGTATTGGTAGATCCTGTAGCACTAGATTGTGAAGTTTTATCAGCAACAGTATTTTCTATGAAAGAACCAGCTGCGTCTGTACGTGCTGTGAAAATTAAATCAGTTGATTTAACACCATCAGTAGTTAAAGTTAAGATAGTCCCCCACTGAGCTGCACTCATAGCAGATACTGTTGTATTCACTAAAATATTGCGCGCTTTCATGGTATTGACATTACGCTTCCACATATCAATTGTTAATGCACCACCTTTACCTTTTTGTAAGAAAGAAGGAACTAATTTAGTAATAGTGGCTGTATAATCTGCAACACTTGATGCGGCACCTAAAGCAGCAACGCAACTATCATAGTTAGCATTAGATTGAGCAATAATGGCTTCTTTAGTTACATAGTTACCATTAGTAGAGGCCTCAGAAGGTGTACTATTTTGAATAACACCCGCATAGTACATAGAACCAATTTGTCCATAAGCATATGCTCTCCACCAATAAGCCCATGCTTTCACAGTTGCTTTTTTAGTTTCTGCACCTGTTCCAGAGAAGGTTACTTTTTTACATAAATCTAATACACCATTAGAGGCAGTAATCATGTTATACATGTATGCCCATTGGTAGTTAGTGGTGTTACTTGAACCTTGAGCGTTTTGATTAACATAACGACACAACTCATATTGCGTTTTAATACTTGCTGGGTTTAATACCACAGTACCGTCATCTAAGGTTACTTTATTAGGACAACCAATTTGGTTCATGTAAGCATTTGCAGCTTCTGCACCAATTATATCGCCCATTAACTCTTGGAATCCAATAGTGCCCGCCCAATAACGGCCATATACACCATCAGAGTATTTTAAATCGTAAAATCCATTACGATAGATTGCGCCTTGCGCAAAAGAAAGAACACCAGGCTCATTTTGAGCACTTTCGGGTGTAGGTAAGTTAGTATTAGAGATATCAAGAGCTTTCTTACATGCTGTTAAGCTTAAGGTTAGTCCTAATATTCCAACTAAAAATTTATTATACTTCATATCTGATAATTTTAATTAGTTAAGGTTTAAAATCCAACATTCAAACCAATAGTATATTGTTTAGTGTTAGGAATTGTGTTGTGATCTAAACCACGGTCAAATGCAGAGTTAGTTGAGTAGTTAACCTCCGGATCCATACCAGAGTATGGAGTGAAAGTTACTAAGTTACGTCCTGACAATACTAATTGTAAACGGCTCAATGCTTTCATTTTAACCACTTTTGCTAAATCAACACCGACAGAAACGTTTCTTAAACGAACAAAACTTGCGTCTTCATAGAAATAGTTTTTAGTACCGTTGGCTGCACCACCAGCATACATACTACGATAAAATGCAGTAAATGCAGCAGTCTCACCTGCAATAGTAATAGGCAAATCATAGTCAGAATGAATACCATCACGATACATCCATTGTTTTGTTTGGTTATACAAATGAGCACCTGATACCCAATCCCATTGCATATTAAGTGTTACAATATTCTTGTAGTTTAAGTTGTTGATAAAACTCATATTAAATTTAGGGTTTGGATCTCCTAAACTAGATTGACCTGGTAATGCAACTGCTTGTTTAGTAGCTTTATTCACTACCCAATCTCCACCTACAGTTGTATGCACTACTTCATATAAGTCGCGATTTGCTGCTGCAATAAAAGGAGTTCCTGTTACTGGATTAATATCATCTAAAGACTTCATCATTTTGAAACCAAAGAATTGACCAATTTTATATCCCTGTTGCAATGTAAGACCTACGCTACCAGCACCTGAAAGAATAACAACAGGAGGGCCTTTTACATAAGTAATTTCTGAAGTTTGTTGAGAATAGTTAGTGATGAAATCCCAAACTAAATCCTTGCCAGTGAATACATTTAAGTTTAATGATGCTTGAACACCATTAGAACCTAAACCAAAAGCATTATCTAAAGTTCCACCTACACCAGTTGAAGGTGCAGCGTCTACACTATATATAGCATTTACTGTTTCTCTCTTCCATAATGTAGCAGAAACATTTGCAGTTCTTAACCATCTTCCACCTAATAAGTTAAAACCTAAATCAGCACCATATTCTGTTTCTTTTGACAACTCCACTGATAAATTTTTATTAGGTGTAGTTATTGGAGAAATGAAATCACTGTTCGCACCAAGGTTAACAGCACCTAATACAGGGAAACGTTGGAAGGCGCCTGGTTGAATACCTGCTTCACCATAACCAGCTCTTAATTTAAATTCATTAATTACATTATCTAATTTAAGTGCTTGGAATGGTTTTAATTTATGTAGTGCAAGGAAACCATCTCCTCTTGGGAATGTTTGTGCCGTTGCACCAGATCCAAATGCAGAAGAATAATCGCTTCTTACACCTACAGAGAAACCTGCAAAATCAGACCAATCAAAGCGTTGATTCGCAAGAATACCATAAGTAATAAATGGCTCTACATAATCAGTAAAAGTTTTAAACACAGCAGCTTGAGAAGAATTCCAAGGAGCATAGCCTGGTCCATCATAAGCATAAGCACCGTAAGACTTATAAAAACTATTACGGAAATCAAATGCAGCTGTTGTAGAAGTTCTTAAAGGAATATTGATATTAAAATCTTTTTGGAAATCGGTTCTGAAAGTAGCAGTTCCAATAAAGTTTTGGAAAACTGTTCTATTTACATAATTATCAATCTCACCAGTAGTTGTACCATTTGCGGAACTATTAGGATTGTAGTTACTAGTGAATCTTCCTTGTAATACAGCATTGGCATTACCAGACTGATCATCATAATAGTAATTAGTATTTGTATTAGAATAGTTAATTGCATATTTAGCATCTAATTCTAAAAACTTTGGTAAACGATAGTTTAAGTTAAAGTTTTGAATTACATCTATCTTCTCAATTAAAGTTCTAGAGTATCGATTTGTGTAATAAGGATTTGAGTGGTTTACACCAGCTGCAGCACCGAAGAAGGTAGCGTAGTTGCCAACATCATCTTTTTGTGTGAAATCAATAAATGGACGAGCATTATTTAATGCGAAGAAAACGTTACGGCCAGTTTGGTCATTTAAAGTATTTTTAGTGTACACTAACTGAGTAGTTGTAGTGAACTTTAAACCTTTAGCTAATTCTAAACCAAGCTTACTTGTTAAGTTAGAACGTTGGTAATCTCCATTATTAATAAAGTTAGAATTTTGCATATTGGTTGATCCAGAAAATAAATAATCCGATTTTGGACCAGCACCAGAAATAGTTAACGATGCGTTGTGCGCATAGCCATCTCCCAAAAGTTGCTTATAATGATCGTAGTATTTTAAATTAGCATCATAAGGTTTATTTTGAATACTAGTATAAGCAGCACCTGCAAGACCTTTAACGCCTAAGGCATTGTATTGCACGTCACCATTAAATACTAATGTGCTTGGACTTAAAGACATAATTGCTCCAGAACCAGTTAATACATTATTTGATGCATCGGTAACAAAAGCATGATACTGTGCTTTAGCTAATCCGCCAATATTTAATAATGAGTTAGAAGTGGTTGATGAACTAAATTCAATATTCATCTTTCCTTGCTTTCCTTTTTTAGTAAATAATTGAATTACACCATTCGCACCTTGCGCACCATATAAAGAAGCAGCTGCAGCACCTTGTACTACCTCTACTCTTTCAATAATATTTACGTCAATTGCGTTTAAACTTGTTGCACGTGCTTCAATACCATCTATTAAAATCATTGGAGAAGTACCCCCTTGCACAGTATTAATACCACGCAATAAAATTTGTAATGGACGACCTGGAGTACCATTCGTACTTTGAATTTGCGCACCAGCAATTTGACCAACTAATTGTTGACCAACATCACCAGTTGCTACTTTAACTTGGTTGGATAAAGTAACATTTTCAACTGCAACACCTAATTTTTTCTTAGAAGTAGCAGCACCCACACCTGTTACAACAACATCTGCTAATGCTTTCACATCAGATGTTAATCTAATAGTTAGGTTGTTACCAGTTGCAGGAACTTCAGTTCCTTCGTAACCTAAAGCAGAAACAACTAAAGTTGCTCCTTTTTTAGAAACTGTGATAGTAAAACTACCATCAGCGCCTGCACTTAGGCCTTTCTTTGTGCTTTTTTCTAGAATACTAGCGCCAGCAACAGGGGCATTTTTTTCGTCAATAACCTTTCCAGTTACTGTAAGTGATTGAGCATAACCGACCATTATAGTCAGTAAAAATGCGCAAAAACTCATAAGGATTTTTTTACTCATGTTTTGATGTTTTGTTATTAGCTAAATTTTTACTTAGCAAAAGAAGCTTGTACATTAAATAATTGTTATTAAATACTAGCTTCTCTTAAGTCAAATTTATTTTAAAACTTAATTGAAGGATGTCGAAATTGGGATTTTTTTGGGGATTATTCTAATATATATTAAAATAATTAAATT
>CAINWZ010000040.1 GCA_903854725.1 uncultured Bacteroidota bacterium | reverse complement strand
TGTCTAATTTGAACGTATTTTCCCTTTTTTAATCCATTTTTGTCCTCATGGCTACCCCTTTTACTAAATTACTTTTACAATGGAATTTGAGCGCAAATAATCGCCCAATGCCCTGGAAAGGTGTAAAAGATCCTTATAAAATATGGCTGAGTGAGATTATTTTACAACAAACAAGGGTGGAACAAGGCTGGGCCTACTATGAAAAGTTTCTAAAAAACTACCCAACTATCTTTATGTTGGCTGCTGCAAAGGAGGAAAAAGTTTTTAAACTTTGGGAAGGACTTGGTTATTACAATAGATGTAAAAATTTATTATTTACTGCCAGACATATTGTTTCGAACTTAAATGGAAAATTTCCCGATAGTTATGAGGCATTACTTTTATTAAAAGGAGTAGGGCCCTACACGGCTGCTGCTATTTCCTCTTTTGCTTATAATTTACCACATGCAGTTGTCGATGGCAATGTGTTTAGAGTTTTTTCTAGATTTTATGGAGTGCAAACGCCCATTGACACAAAAGAAGGCATTCAAATATTTAATAGTATTGCCACTCAAAATTTGTCCACTACGCAAGCTGGCATTTATAATCAAGCCCTAATGGATTTTGGAGCAACAGTGTGCAAACCTATGGCACCATTGTGTCCTAGCTGTGTCATGCGAAAAAAATGTGTAGCATTTACAAATAATCAAGTAAATCTACTTCCTATAAAAATTAAATCTATTCAAAAGAAAAATAGGTTTTTTGATTTTTTAATTTTTAAGTACAATGAAACCTACTTGCTTCAAAAAAGAGGAGCTGGCGATATTTGGGCAAACTTGTATCAGTTTTATTTAATTGAAAATAATAGTATTGCCCCCATCAATTCGGCTTATATCCAAAAAGTAATGCTAGACCCATTGACCATTTCAAAGGATAGTATTGTAACAATAACACCTTCGACTGTTTTTAAACAACAACTTACGCATCAACAAATTGAGGCTAGATTTATATTAATTTCTTTAGCCGTGAAACCGGCCATTTTTGCCTCCGCTTTATGGGTTAAAAAGGCTGGTTTAGATAAATTCCCTTTTCCTAAAATAGTTAATGAATTTTTAAAAATGGCTAGGGTAAAGGGGAAATCGGGTTTTTCTTTTTAAAAATGGTAACTTTCCGGTATAAAATTGATCTACATTGGAATATCATTCGGGCCCTTTGCTTACTATATTAACTTCGAACATGGCCATGCTACAACAGGATTCAGGTTTAATTATTTTAATGTTTATTTTATTATTTCTATCATTTGCAATAGCTGGCTCCGAAGTTGCTTTTTTTTCCTTGTCTTATAAGGACATTCAAGTTTTAAAAACAAAACAATACAAACCTCTTCAAAGAATAGTTACTTTATTAGAGGAGCCTAAAAAGCTTTTAACATCTATGTTAATTGCGAATAGCTTTATTAATATTTGTATTATTTTAATTGCTAATATTTTAATTGATCATTTTTTTATTTTTGATACTTTTTCTTTTCCTGGAATAGAGTTTATTATTAAAGTGATTGCCGTTACTTTATTACTTTTATTTTTTGGAGAAATTTTACCAAAGGTAATGGCAACACAAAATAATATTCGTTTTGCACAAGACTTTGGAATACTTATTCAGGGCGTGTATATTATTTTTTCTAAGCCTAGTGGCTTAATGGTAAAGTATACTAATAGTATAGAAAAAAGATTAGCGCAAAAAAACTTTGGTAGTTCCTATAGTATGGAAGAGCTAGATCATGCTATAGAATTAACCACTTCTCCCAATAATCAAGCCAATGAGAAAAGTATTTTAAAGGGTATTGTAAAGTTTGGAAATATTTCGGTTAAGCAAATCATGAAAACAAGGCTAGATGTTTGTGGTGTTGATGGGGATGTTGATTTCAATGATTTATTGGCGCATATAAAAGAACATAATTATAGCCGTTTCCCTATTTATAAAGAAGACTTAGACACTATTATAGGTATTATTCATACCAAAGATATTATACCGCATATTGGTGAAAACGCAAGCTATGATTGGAAACCATTGATTCGAACTGCTTTTTTTGTACATGAACAAAAAATGATAGAAGATTTATTAAAAGAATTTCAATCAAAAAGAATTCATTTCGCAATTGTCGTGGATGAATTTGGAGGGACTAGTGGTATTATAACTTTAGAGGATATTTTAGAGGAAATTGTAGGAGATATAAAAGACGAATTTGATGAAGAAGAGTCTATGATAAAAAAAATAGATCAGTATCATTATATCATTGAGGGGAAAACTACTATTATTGATTTGTGCAATTTTATTGAATTAGCGACTACCTATTTTGATAGTGTAAAAGGGGAGAGTGATACTGTTGCTGGATTATTTTTAGAATTAGCGGGCGCTTTCCCGGTGATACAGCAAGTTGTAAAATTTCAACAATTTAGTTTTACTGTTTTGGAAATACAGAAAAATAGAATTCATAAAATACAACTCATTATTACTCCTTTACCTACCCAAAATGTTGAACATGCGTAAAGCAGTTGTATTGAAATTATCTGTGTTACCTGTCACGAGTTTATTGGCATTTCTATTATTAGTGATGGCTTGCAATACTCCTTTTAGCCCTAAGAAAAAGGGGTATCCGACCATCTATTTTCCTTCAAAAACCTATCAGGTATTTAATCAAAAAAGCGATCCATTTTCTTTTGAATATCCAACATATGCTGTGATTGAAAACAATTTAAAAAATCAGGGAGCGGGCTTTCAAAAAGGCAATTGGCTTAATATTCGCTTCCCCGCACAGCAAGCAACTATTTATGTAAGTTATATGTACATTCAGCCCAATCAATTTGATACTTTGATTAAAGACGCCTACACTTTTGCCAATAACCATAATAATAGGGCAAGTTCTATTAGCGATTCAATATTTAGGAATCCTCAAGGTGTAGAGGGTATTTTTTTTACAATTGACGGAGACGTAGCCACCCCTTACCAATTTTTTTTAACTGATACTACATCGCACTTTTTTAGAGCTGCTTTGTATTATGATACCACCCCCAATCAAGATTCTTTAGCACCTGTCAATAACTTTTTATTAAAAGATATCAAGCACCTATTGAATACATTTAGTTGGAAAAAATGATACCTTTAATGCATAAATATTAGTATGATTATTATTGACAATGTTTTAGTGAGCGACTTATTAGTAGAAGAACAATTTGTATGTGACTTAACCAAATGCAAAGGAGGATGTTGTGAAGATGGAGACGCGGGTGCCCCGCTTGAAAATAAAGAAAAAGAGTACGTTAAAGATTACTACGAACAAGTAAAACCTTATATGACCAAAGAGGGGATAAAAGAGATTAAGGAAGTGGGTCCCTATTTATATGATCGTGAGTTTGGCTGGGTAACTCCCACTATTAATGGTCAAATTTGCGCATATGGTTTTAGAGATAAAGCCGGGGTTATTAAATGTTCTTTTGAACAAGCTTATAATGATGGAAAAATTCCTTGGAAAAAACCAATAAGCTGTCATTTGTTTCCTATCAAAGTACAAAAAAGCAAGGCGGACCCTAGTATGGAATATGTGAATTATGAGCCCCGTGAAGATTTATGCAAAGCGGCCTGTTCTTTAGGGGTTAAATTAAAAGTACCTGCTTACCAGTTTTTAAAGGATTCAATTGTTAGAAAGTATGGGGAAACTTTTTATGAGACCTTAGATGCTACCGCTAAACATCTTAAGAATAAATAGCTATTTTTGTAATCATGCAAAGTATATACGCCGAATCATTCCTATCTAAAAGCACTGCAAAGGCAGTTGATAAAGCGCATCGAAAAAAAATCAATTTTAACATTGGTAAGTATAATGCAGTCGTTCCTAAAGGGAAAGAGCAATTCACAGATTTAAATCGAGTGAAAGAGTTAGCTAAAAATAAAAAGTGGGATGCCATTGAGCATTTAGATTTATACTTAACACAATTTGAAGAACAAATTACTAAAAGAGGGGCTAAGGTTTTTTGGGCTGAGGATAGTGAACAAGCTTTAAATTTAATTGGCGAAGTTTGTGCTGCAAAAAAATGTACTTCTGTGGTGAAAAGTAAAAGCATGGTGACGGAAGAAATACATTTAAACAATTATTTAGAATCTATAGGTATAGAAAGTGTGGAAACCGATTTGGGTGAATACATTCAACAAATGGATGGCGAAGCGCCTTATCATATTGTGACGCCTGCAATGCATAAAAGCAAAGAAGATGTTGCAAAACTTTTTGCAGAAAAATTGGGTACTGATATTAATTTAACCCCAGAGCAATTAACCTTAGTGGCCAGAAAGAATTTAAGAGAAAAGTATGTTCAAGCAGAAATTGGGGTAACAGGTGCTAATTTTATTATTGCAGATATTGGTGGCATTGCAGTGACTGAAAACGAAGGCAATGCGCGCTTGTCGGCTTCTTGGCCTAAGACACATATTGTTATTGTAGGTATTGAAAAAATGATTCCCTCTATTACGGATCTTGGTTTATTTTGGCCATTACTAGCCACTTATGGAACAGGTCAACAAATTACAGTGTATAATAGTATTATTTCAGGTCCTCGCAAAGCAGATGAATCAGATGGTCCTGAAGAGATGATTGTTATATTACTTGACAATGGACGTACTGAACTATTAGCCAATGCAAAAAGTAGAGAAGCGCTTTATTGTATCAGATGTGGAGCTTGTTTAAATGCCTGCCCAGTTTATAAAAATATTGGTGGCCATGCTTATGATACTACTTATAGTGGTCCTATTGGAAGTGTGATTACGCCGCATTTAAGAGGTATGCATGACTACAAACATTTAAGCTATGCTTCTAGTTTATGTGGCAATTGCACAGAAGTTTGTCCTGTTAAAATAAATTTACACGAGCTATTATTAGAGAATAGAAAAGAGGCGGTTGAATTAGGTGAAAGTAGTTTTGCGGAAAAATTTGCTTGGAAAATATGGAAACAAACTTCCATGAATCGTCAATTAATGAACCAAGGCACTGCCCCTATTAAAAACTGGGTCATCAATAAAATGTTTAAGGGATGGAGCAATCAAAGAGCACCATTATCTTTTCCGCCTAAAACATTTAATCAACTTTGGAAAGAGGGACATAAGAAATAGTTACATCCCATCTGCATCTGCAATAGCTTCTACTGGATCCTTCTGATTTTTCAAACTCCTATTTACTAAATACACTCCAATGAGGGTACAGATAGTACCAATGATACTAGTGAAAGTCATTTTCTCCTTTAAGAGTAAAGAGCCTACCCATATAGCAACGATGGGATTGATATAGGCATATAGAGAAGCAATTGCTGGATTTAAATGCTTCATGCTATAGATAAAAGAGATAAATGCAAAAACGGAACCGCCAATAACCATGTAGATGATAACACCCCAAGACACGGCAGGAATTTCATGCAAAGCAATATAGTTTCCTGTATAGAGTGTAAAGAGTCCCATAGTGGCAGCGCTTATTAGCATTTGCCAACCAATAGAATAATAAGCGTTCATATTTATTTTATTCCTTGAAATAATAATAGAGCCAATACTCCAAGTAAACATTGCAAATAAGGATAAACCTACGCCTAATGCATAATGTGTTCCATGAACTAGCAAACTATCCTTATAAAAAATAAATATGATACCTAATAAGCCTAAGAATAAACCAATAAGTGTTTGTGTTGTAATTTTAATGGCTTTGAAATAAAATCGTTCAATAAGTACTACAGATAAAGGATATAAGGCTGCAATTAATGCAGCTAAGCCACTTGTAATAAATTGTAAACCATAAGTGGCAATGCCATTAGAAGAAACAAACATTAAAAAAGCCATGGGAATTAACCATAGGAATTGTTTAAAGGAAGGCATGCCTTCGCCTCTCAATAAAAAAAAGCTTACATAAATACTGCCACCTAATAATTGTCTAATACTTGCTAATTGAAAAGCAGGCATATGCGATACTCCCATTTTACTCGCCACCCATGTAGTCCCCCAAACAAGACTCGTAACGGTTAAGGCTAAATAAGCTTTTTTTTGGTTAGCCATTTTGTTGGGAAATTAATTTTTTCAAAAGAAGGTCTTGATTAATGTTTAAAGTGTCTTTGTTGGGTCATTACCATAGCTAAACCATTGGCTTGACAATAAGCAACACTATCTTTATCACGAACAGATCCACCTGGTTGAATATAGGCTTCTATACCTTCTTCGTGTGCAATGCGAACACAATCATCAAAAGGAAAAAATGCGTCAGAGGCTAAAGTAGCCCCCTTTAAATCAAATTTAAATTGCTTTGCTTTGTCAATAGCATGCCTTAAGGCATCTATCCTGCTGGTTTGACCACAGCCCTTTCCTACCAATTGTGTATTCTTTATTAAGGCAATAGCATTACTTTTCAAATGCTTGCAAATAATATTTCCAAAAATCAAGTCTTCCTTTTCTTTGTCTGTACATGGTCTTGCGCCCACTTCCTCCCATTGACTGTAATTGCCATTGTCTAAACCTTGCTCCAAAGTGCCGTTAAGTATTGATTTTTTTTGCGTCGGGTTAAAACTTATTTCATTTTTTAATTGCAATAAGATTCTATTTTTCTTAGCAGTTAAAATAACCAACGCCGCAGGATCAAATGCTGGTGCAATTAGCACTTCAAAAAATAATTCTTGAATGGCTTCTGCAGTGGCGACATCAATAGTGGCATTGGTTACAAGTACGCCACCAAAAGCGCTTTCAGGATCGCCGGCTAATGCAGCTTGCCAACTTTCAAATACATTATTTCTTTGTGCCACACCACATACATTGGTATGCTTAATAATTGCAAAACTTGTTAAAGGTAAATCGCCAATTAAAGCAATAGCAGCATCTACATCCACTAAATTATTATAAGACAATTCTTTGCCATGTAATTGCGTAAACCAATCTTCTAAATTGCCATAGAAAGTAGCCACTTGATGTGGGTTTTCGCCATATCTTAAAACCTTACCAGCAGTTGGGTTAAAATAATTACTAATAGCTATATCGTAATGCATTACTACTTCAAAAGCTTTAGCAGCAAATGCTTTTCTTTGTTCAATGGTGGTAGCGCCCTTTTGATCAATCAATATTTGATTCAATTTTGAATAATCATCTTTAGCAGCAATTACCACTAAGTCTCTGAAATTCTTACCAGCGGCTCTAATCATCGACGGCCCTCCAATATCAATTTTTTCTATGATTAGTTTTTCTTCGTCGGTACTTTTTAGTGTTTCTTCAAAAGGGTATAAGTCTACAATCACTAAATCTAATGCAGGTATTTTATACTGCTCCATTTCTTTTAAGTCCTGGTCTTCATACCTTCTTCCTAAAATGCCACCAAAAACAGAAGGGTGTAATGTTTTTACTCTTCCGCCTAAGATGGAAGGATACCCTGTTACGGTTTCCACACCAATACAAGGGATACCTAATGCTTCAATGAATTGTTGTGTTCCTCCTGTAGAATAAATGGTAATATTTAAAGCATGTAAGGTTTTTGCCAATGGGGCTAAACCATCTTTGTAAAAAACTGAAATAAGGGCTGATTGTATTTTCTTTTCCATAAGCAAAGGTAAGCTCTTCTGATTTTTTGCTTCTTTTAGCTTTTCCACAAAAATTAGCCTTGACTGAATAACTTTATGATGGTATAGCAACAAAATAGGCCTGCCAGGTATAGTAAGTTGCTAGCACGTTTTGTATAAAGCCAGCGATATAGTAATAGGAGGGCAAGATAAAATACAAGCACTTGGTCCCTACTAAATGAAAGGCTTATGGAATTATTCAGGGGTGTGCTATATAAATAACTAATAGCTTTATTCATACCTATTATATATTTTTCTATTATTTGACCTATTATGAAGGGCAGTCCAGCAATAGGAGGGGTTAGCACTAATAAAGCCAGTGCATATAATAGTAGACTGCTTAAAGGCACCATAATGAAATTGCTCACTATAACTAAGGAAGCTAATTGGTGAAAATGAAATACTAATATGGGCAAAGTAGTTAATTGTGCAGATAATGTAATGCAAAAATTGCTCCATAAAATAACAAGGGTTGGATGCTGCATGGGCATCATTTTTTTAAATAACGGATAAAATAAATGGATACCCACCACTGCTGCATAGGATAATTGTAATCCAATATGCTGTATACTTTTTACATCAAATAATAATAACAATAAGATGCCCGCTGCTATTGCATTTAGGGTAAAGCTATTGGCGTCTAAATATTTACCCATAAAATAAATACAAAAAAATACACAAGCCCTCACTATGGAAGGGCTTGCGAAAGCCATTAGGGTGTAAGTCCAAACGCTAGCCAGTACAATGACTAGTTCTAAGAAAATGAATATTTTTTTTCTGGGGAGCCACTGTGTAATAGCTGTTACGTTTTTAAAAATAATTTCAAGGTGCATACCGCTAATGGCAACAATATGAATAATACCCAGTTGCGTGTAGGCTTTCAAAATTTCCTTATTTAAATCAGATTTAACGCCAAGTAATAAAGCTTGTGCAAAACCATTGGCTTCTTTGGAAACAAGGGTAGCGTTTAGTTTTGCAATAATTGCATTTCTACAAAAGAGTATAAATTTTTCTGGGTAAGGGAGGTGTAATAAATTTTTTTCTTGGGTTATAAAAAATAGTAAGATGCCCCAACAAAATAATATAAGTAACACTATGATTCCTTGATAAAAACTCGCGCTAGGATGAGCAATGCATAACTGCAATATCAGTAGTGTTGCAATAAGCAAGCCTACTGATTCGCTCCTACTTATGGAATAATAGGGTTCCATAAAAACACTAGCAAAGACAAGGCTTCCCATTAAAATACTCGCTATAAATAAAAGCGGATGGGCGGCTCTAAAATGAGCGGGTGTTTTTTCCATCTGGAATAATACACCCTTTATAATGCACTTTACTTTCGGGAAATACCTTAAAAAATTAACTCGAAATACTTATTTAAGTACCCATTAAAAAAATAACTAATTTTTTATGAAGCTCCGGTAGGTTTGATTTCCAATACGCCATAGTGGCTGTTACAATAGATTCATTAGGCCCTGTAATGTCAACGCCAATACACAATTTAGTATTGGGTTTACAAGTATTTAAGATGGTTTCTAATAATTGATTGTTTCTATACGGTGTTTCGATAAATAGCTGTGTGCAATTTCTTTGTAGGGTATCTGCTTCAAGTGCTTGAATTTTTTTCTTTCGCTCCATTGCATCAATGGGCAAATATCCGTGAAATTGAAATAAGTTGCCATTCATGCCACTTGCCATTAAGGATAGTAGGATAGAGGATGGCCCTGTATAAGGTTTGATGGATACACCCATTTCTTGTGCAGTTGCTACTAATATTTGCCCAGGATCGGCAATGCCTGCGCAACCTGCTTCAGAGATGATGCCAATATTTTTTCCCTGTCTTAATAAATCTTTAAAAGCCACTAATTGCGTTGCTTCTACTTTATGAATAGGATACCAGCTATAATTATCGATAACCATTTCCTTCCACAATTTTTTAAAATAACGTCTTGCTGTTTTTTCTTCTTCCACAAAAAAAGCATCGCATTGTTGTATCCATTTAATGACATCAGTAGGTAAGGCATCCCAACCTTCTTCATGTAAAATCATCGGCAATAAAAATACTTTTCCTTGGGTCATTAGTCTTTGTCTTTAAGTTCTTGTGTATTTAATTGAGCTGCTATTAGTGAATAAAAAGGAGCTGTAATCCATCCTATAATAGGAAGTAAGTGCATCATATAAAAAATTAATCCATTGCCTATGGGCAATCCTTTGTGGTTATTGACATATGCTGCGGAGGCTACTTTGTTTTGTTTTTCTGTGGCTAGCCCGTAATCTAACATCGCATAACCAAAAAAGTAGCATTCAATAATGATAGTGATAAAAGGAGTGAACCAACCTACAATAGGTAAAGTACAAATAATTACAATGGGAATTAGATATACTGTTTGCCACAATAAATTAGTCACATTTAATAAGAGCGCTCTAGAAACTAATTTTTGATACGCCTTCCAATTAAAAATAAAGGGTTCTTTTTTATTAATGGCTTCAATGCGTAAATGGAAGTAGGAGAAATAAGGTGCAAATAATAAAAGAAAAATATATTTGAATAAGGCGAAGTAAAATAATAGCAAGGTGAACCATAGCCAAAAACTACCCATGGTAATAAAAAATCCAATAAGGTCACTACTTAAATTATCTACCCATGATTTTAAGCCTGTTCTTAAAATAATCCATTCAATGAAAAAACTAGAGGATTGACTAAAATAATTCATGCCTACAATAAATAAATAAGCATAAATAATGCCAGGTATGATCATCCATTTCCACAACTTATGTTGTAAAATAAAACGATGTGCAGTAAAATAGGCACGAATGGCAAGAATAAGTTCTTTTAGCAAATCTTAGTTTTGGCTAAAGATACGAACTAGTCTTAAAGTAGACCGCTTTAGGATTGCATTTTAGTGCCATAGGCGAGATCACCAGCATCTCCTAAGCCTGGTATAATATAGCTTTTATCGTTTAGTGTCTCGTCAATATCACCGCACCAAATTGGTATTTGTTTGCCCAATGCAGCTTCTACCGTCTCAATACCCTTTTTACTTGCAATGGCTACTACTATATGTAATTCTTTAGGTGTATATACTTTCGTAAGTGCATTGATAGTTTGAATGAGCGATGCGCCGGTGGCTAACATCGGATCTGATACAATCACTATTCTATTGTTTAAATCGGGGCAACTTAAATATTCAATACTTATTTCAAAGCTTCCATTATCATGATGTTTGCGGTATGCGGATATAAAAGCATTATCGGCTTTATCGAAATAATTTAGCATGCCTTGGTGTAAAGGAAGTCCTGCTCTTAAGATAGTGGCTAGTACAGGTTGTTCTACCAATACTTTTGATGAATGGGTACCCAAAGGTGTTTGCGTAGCTTGTATTTTGGAAGGCATGAGTTTACTCATTTCATAGGCTGCAACTTCACCAATTCTTTCTAGATTTCTTCTAAACCGCATTCTATCATTTTGAATATTCACATCTCTTAACTCGGCAATCCAATTGCTCATTAAACTATGCTTCTCGCTTAAATGATGTACCATATAATTTATGTTTACGATTTAAATTTTGCTTCTTCTTCCTTCAAAACTAAGTTTCTTATTTACTATTTTAAAATAATTTAAAGGCATCCCCATCAAAAAGACCTTTATCACTTAATTTAAGATGTGGAATGACCAATAAGGCCATAAAACTTAGGGTCATAAAGGGTGATCCAAGGCTGCTACCTAAGCCTTTTGCCATCTTATCAATTTCGGTATAGTCTGCTGCAACTTTATAGGGGTCCTCTAAACTCATGAGGCCGGCTACTGGCAAACCCATTACCTTGTTTTGGTTTTCATTCACACAGCTTATACCACCTTGTTCTTCAATGACTAAATTAATGGCTTTGATAATGTCGGCATCACTTACACCTACTGCAATAATATTATGACTATCATGTGCTACAGTAGAAGCGATGGCACCATGCTTAAAGCCAAAATTTTTAATAAAAGCAATTTTTGGTGGAGCCGCGTAATACCTATTATAGACTACCATTTTTAAGACATCTTGTTTGGTATTGGATACTAAATAATTGCCTTCTATGAGTGGCGATAACCATAATTTAGAAGTGATAAGTTGTCCGTCGATGGCTTCTATAACTGCGATGTTACCATTTTGAGTTGGATAATCATGTATGCTTATCGCAATATCTTCTTCTTTTATGCTTGCAGCATCAAATGTATTAATGGCATTCTCTTTTGCTTCTTTAATAAAAGAAATTCCGTTCTCTGCTACCAATTCCCCTTTAATATAAGTTTGCTTTACATTAAATGAAATAAGATCTTCTACCACTATAAAGTTAGCGACGTCGCCTATTTGCATTTTGCCTGTCGGTAATTGATAGTGATTTACAGGATTGATACAGGCTGCTCTTAAAACCTTAAAGGGGTCAATACCCTTTGCTACTGCACGGGCGCATAAAGTATTTATATGTCCCTCAAGTAAGCTATCTGGATGCTTGTCGTCACTGCATAACATTGTCATAGTAGGATGATCTTCTATTAATTCGTATAATGCTTCAAAGTTTTTAGCGGCACTTCCTTCACGTATCAATATTTTCATCCCATTCGCTAATTTATCAAGTGCTTCTTCTATGGTAAAACATTCATGATCGGTACTGATACCTGCTTCAATATATTTTTTTGCCTCATCGCCTCTTAATCCTGGTGCATGTCCATCAACTGGTTTGCCCACTTTATGTGCAGCAGCAATTTTTTTCATAACCTCATCATCTTTGAATAAGACGCCTGGAAAATTCATCATCTCACTTAAATAATAAATATCAGGGTTGGCTAATAAAATTTTTACATCTTCGCTATTTATCGCAGCCCCGGCAGTTTCAAAAATGGTAGCGGGCACACAACTTGGAGCCCCAAAGAAAAAGTGAAAAGGTACTTTTTTCCCATTGTCTATCATATATTGAACCCCCTCCATACCACATACATTGGCAATTTCATGAGGGTCACTAATAGTGCCTATAGTACCATGGGTGACGGCTAATCGAGCAAAGGAGCTAGGAATGAGCATGCTACTTTCTATATGCACATGTGCGTCTATAAAGCCAGGCAATAAATAATGCAAAGTGGCATTGATATTGGGTTCAATAGATTGAATTATACCATATTGAACAGTAATAGTGGCCGGGTAAATATGCTTTTTTAGTATATCTACATACTGACCTGAAATGCTAAAGGAATTGCCCATATGTTTAATTTGCTATCACAAATTAAACCAATAATTGAACTTAAAGATAAGCGCCCTGTTTTTATTTTTAAGCATAGGGTCGGTATAGTAGTTATCGGTATACACCAAGAAGAAATCGCTCATTGGTTTGTACCTGTATTGCAAACGGCTATTGATGTTGAAATTATTGGTTTGCGTGTTAAATTGTACAAAAGTGGTCCAGAACAATTTGGTATTAAAGTTGTATTCTAATTTAGGAGCAATTAAAATCAAATTGTTATTCCCATATATTTTCGGCAATTGAATTTTATCTATTTCTGCATTCAATGAAAAACTTAAATGGGGTTGATTTCTCCAGATGATACCTGCTCCGAGACCTGTAATATTTCCACTGTAGTATTGCCCTAAGGTGATCATGGTATTCCAACTAAACATTTTACGCATATCAGAATAATACATCAAATTGAATTGGCCGTATTTATAAGTTCCTGAAGGTAGGGGGAGACCATCACCTGGTTGGGTGGGGTATAATAAATTAAGATTTGTATTAGTGAATTTTAATGATAATCCTGAACTGTTTCTGTACTCTGTTTTTATCTCTAAAGCGGCCTCATGTTCACTAAAGCTATTATCTGCATTGAAAACGACGAAGTTTTCAAGTGAAAAATCTATTCTACCAATTTTTCCATTATTTATAAATATTCTTTTGGTTATGTTCGCGTAAACATCTTTGTACCCCACTCGAATGGTCGTATCTCTTAATGCATCGTAATTATCAATTCTTTGGACATAGCCCATATCGGTATAATAATTTTTACCCACATTGCCTGTTTGCCCAAAAAAACGCCAATTGTTGATAGTCCTTGAAAAAGAAGCTTCATAAAACGCATCCTTATTATTAATAGTAGGCTTGATAGATTGATGATAGCTAAAATCTGCTTTTTTGGTACCCTCATTATTAGCAAGTGACAAGCTTAGTCCTGCATTTCTTCCATATTGATCCATTGGATTTTTTTTAATTTCTGCAGCAGAAATAAAATTTTCTCTATTTAAAAAATAAGTTTTGAATAAAGATCTTTGCCAAAATCTTTTTTGAATGGTGAATGCTGAAAAGTTTTCAGAAGAATAACTGCCTTTAGCACCAGTTTGCATATTCATCATTCCAATTCTGGTGCTTGAGTTTAAGTTGCCAGAAACTCTTGCTCCTAATAAAATAGGAATGGCATTACCCTGTTTGTCTAGGCCAATGGTTCTAGAATAAAATGGACTAATAAAATAATTTCCTAAGTTGGAAAATAAGTCGCCATTCTCTAAAAAAAAGGCTCTTTTTTCTGGTAAAAAAATATTGAAACGTGTTAAGTTGGTTACCTGTTGATCTACTTCCACTTGGGAAAAATCGGGATTGACAGTTACATCTAAATTTAAAGAAGAGCTCAGTGTTAATTTAGCATCAAAGCCAATATTGCCTTTATTTTGAAGCGATTTATTATTTTCATCATCAGTGGTTGAATTCCCAGTGATGTAGGGTAGTAATATTTTGTTTAGACTTGACTTAGGAGGAGCAGTAGGCCAATTCAAAACACCCATATAGCCTAGGTCATAGGATTTAAAAATGGGAGGCACTCTTGTCCAACAACTGTATTCATTACTTTGCAAATCGGCTCTTAAAAAATTTATGCCCCAAAATTGTTGCTTATCATTATACCTCAATGATTTTAAAGGAATAGCAATTTCTCCAATCCAATAACCTGCATACAATTTAGTAGCAGAATTCCACTTGGTATCCCAACTCCAGGAAAGTTTTTCTTCTGTATTGGTGGTGAGTTGATCTTCTGATTGAACATTTTTAGCAGTTAGGGTAAAAATATAACCATTTGTTTTTTGACCAGCAGGATCCAGTAAAATAGCAATACCATCAGAGCCTTCATAACCCACATCTCTTTTTAAACTTTTAATAATTTGTTCTTCTTTGGCATACACTTTAAAAGCAAAGTAAATATTTTTATCATCATAGGTCATAAGTACTTCTGTCTGTTGTTTGGGTGCGCCTATATTATTGGGGTATTTTTTTATAAAATCCTTGGCGAGTACTGCGTTCTTCCAAACGGCCTCCTCTAAAATTCCATCCAGTACAATGGGGCTGGTAGTAGGTTTAATATTTACCTGAAATTCTTTTTGAAAGTCTGAAATATTTTGAGCTTGGGTGAAGTATCCAAAAAATAACAATGCTGAAAGCAAGAAAAGCTTTCTGTAAGATTTTAGTAAAAAGAAAAGGCGCTGGTATCGATTTTGCATTAGGGTGCAAATATCCTTTATGTAATTATAACAGCCTTAATTAGTTGGATATTTTTTGGAGAAAATGTACAAACGGCTCATTCTAGGGCTCATAATTAATACCAAAACAGTTCTTTTGAGGCGAAAAGCAACTTTTATTATTTGCTACTATAAATTAAACCAATAACTGAACTTAAATATAAGTGCCCTGTTTTTATTTTTAAACAAAGGGTCGGTAAAGTAGTTATCTGTATAGACTAAGTAAAAATCGCTCATTGGTTTGAACCTATATTGCAAGCGACTATTGATGTTAAAATTATTACTCTGTGTATTGTATTGTACAAAAGTGGTCCAGAATAACTTTGTGCTAAAGTTCCACTCCACCCTAGGTTGTAACAATACTAAGTTAGTGCTGCCATAGGGGTTAGGGAATACAATATTATTAAATTGAGCGCTTAATAAAACTTTAAAATGAGGTTGGTTTCTGTAAGTGATACCCATGGCAATTCCTTTTACTTCTCCATTATAAAACTGGCCTATATTTAACATACTCTCAATGCCAAATATTTTTCTCATATCAGAGGTGTACTTCATCTGGATTTGATTGTATACATAGTTACCAGCCGTTAAAGGCACACCATCCGTAAAGGAAATGGGGTATAATAAGTTGACAATCGTATTTGTAAAATCAAGACCGAAATTAGAGGCATTTTTGAATTGTATATCTGTTCCTAATTTGGTATCGGCTTGATTGATAGTATTATCGGGATGCAGGGTGGCAAAATTATCAATTTTCAAGACCATTTTGCCAATGGATCCATTTTCTGGGAATATCCTATAGCTAAGAGAATTGAGTAAGTTTTTAAAACCAACACGTATAGTGGTATCTCTAATGGCATCATAATTATCAATGCCTTGCACATATCCTAAATCGGTGTAATAATTTTTACCTAAGCTTCCAATAAGGGAAATATAACTCCAATGTTTAGACTGTGTCATAAATCCAGTACTTGCGTAAATATCGTCATCATTAATACCTGACTTAAAAGATTTATGAACATCTGTCCAACTGTTAAAAGTTCCTGAGGTATTCGTATATTCAAAAGTTACGCCTGCATTTCGGCCATAACGATCTAATGGATTTTTCTTTGCTTCTGCCTCTGAAATATTATTCTCTCTATTTAAAAAATAAGTTTTTATGACTGAACGTTTCAAAACACTTCTTTGTAAGGTAAATGCTGAAAAATTTTCAGCAGCATAATCTCCTTGCTTTCCTGTTTGCATATTCATTAGACCAATACGTGTTGCTGGGTCTAAGTTGCCCGACATTCTTGCTCCAAATAAAATGGGAATTTTATTACCGTCTTTATCTAGTCCAATGGTTCTAGAATAAAAGGGTCTTATAAAGGGCATACCAAAATTGGAAAACAAATCTGAATTTTCTAAAAAAAATCCTCTTCTTTCAGGGAGGAAAATATCAAATCGAGTAAGGTTAGTTACTTGTTGATCCACTTCGACTTGTGAGAAATCGGGGTTCACGGTTAAGTCTAAATTTAAAGAAGCGTTCAATGCCACTTTTGCATCAAAACCTCCAGTAACATTGGTATTTAAAGACTTTCCGTTTTCTTGGTCTTCTCCGCTAGCGCCAGAAATAAAGGGTAGAAAAATTATATTATTTTTAGTAGTAGGCGTGGCTGCAGGCCAATTTAATAAACCCATATAGCCTAAATCATAAGCTTTAAAAATGGGGGGTACCTTGGTATATGTACTATATTCATTATTTTTCGCATCGCCCCTTAAAAAATTAATACCCCATTGTAATTGTTTAGGGTCGTACCTAATCGATTTTAAAGGAATCATTATTTCAGCAATCCAATAAGTGCCATAATCTTTGGTGGCAGAAAACCATTTGGTATCCCAACTCCAAGTAGGTTTTTCTTGATAAGTTAAACTTAATTGATCTTCAGATTGCACATTTAAGGCGCTCAATAAAAAATAAAAACCATTGGTTTTTTTATTTAAAGGGTCTAATAAAACACCTACAACATCATTACCTTCATTGCCAATATCTCTTTTTAAACTTCTTGAGATAGCTGTTCCACTATCATATACCTTGAATCCAAAATAAATATTTTCATTATCATAAGTAAATCTTACTTCGGTTTGGCGCTTAGCCTCTCCAATATCATTGGGAAATTTTTTCTTAAAATCTTTAGCTACTTCAGTGGTAGCCCATACTGGTTCATCCAAAATACCATCAATTTTTATTTTGGAAGTAGTGGGTTGTATATGTAGTTGAAAACCTTTTTGAAATTCAGAGATATTTTGAGCTTCTAGGTAGCCAATAAAAAATACGAAACCTAAAAGCAAACTTAGCTTTCTGTATGAGTTTATTAAAAAAGGAAGGTTCGGCTTTGGATATTGCATTAGGGTGCAAATATCTATTATGTAATTAAAACAGCCTTAATAAGTTGCAAAAAATGTTCAAAATAAAGGATAAACGGACTATTCTCCGTCTAGTAAATCGGGTCTGCGCTGTTTTGTTCGTAAAAACGCCTGTTCCTGTCTCCACTCTTCCACTTTTTTAGGATCGCCAGTTAGTAAAATCGGAGGAACGGGGAGGCCTCTAAATTCAGCAGGCCTAGAATAGACGGGCGGGGCTAATAAATTATCTTGAAAAGAGTCGGTTAATGCGGATGTTTCATCGTTCAACACACCCGGAATAATTCTGCCAATAGCATCCACCACCACAGCGGCAGCCAATTCCCCTCCACTTAAAACATAATCACCAATAGATATTTCTCTGGTAACATATAAATCTCGAATTCTTTGATCGATTCCTTTATAGTGACCACAAATAATTAATATTCTGTTTTTTAAAGAAAGACCATTAGCCTGTTTTTGATCAAATCTATTTCCGTCTGGGGTCATAAAAATAATTTCATCAAACTTGCTCTCTTTTTCTAAGGCGTCAATAGCATTGGCTAAGGGTTCACACATCATCACCATGCCTGCGCCCCCTCCATATTGGTAATCATCTACCTGTCCATGTTTATTAATGGCCCAATCTCTAAGGGAATGCAATTTAATTTCAAGTAACCCTTTTTCCTGCGCCCTTTTCATAATACTATGTTCAAAGGGGCTGGTTAATAATTCTGGTAATACTGTTAAAATTTCAATGGTCATATTGTAAAGATAAAAGAAACCTATGGACTTTTTTTAATCTAATAATTCTCCTAAATCGCGTCTGTCTTTTTTAGTAGGTCTTCCTATTTTACTTAATCGTTTTCCTGTCTGGAAAGTAGCGGCAACTTGCCTTACTCTTTCTAATTCTTCAATGGGGGTAAGGTCTTCGTAATATTTGATGGCTTCGGCATAGGCTAATCTTCCTTCTAAGACTTGAGTGACTCTAATGACCCAGTTTTTATGTTCTGTTCTGGCTTCGTATTCATCTCCTATAACTACATTGCGGGAGGCTTTTACAGGCTCACCTTTTATTTTTACACGTCCTTTATCAATAGCTTCTGTTGCTTGACTCCTCGTTTTAAAAATACGGATAGACCATAAATACTTGTCTAATCGTACTTTTTTCTTTTCGGTTTTTTTTGTTTCAACAACAGCTTTCATTCTTATGCTTGTTTTTCTGCAAAATATTTATGAAAGTAAGGAATGGTTTCAATGCCTTTGTAAAAATTGACAATATCATATTTTTCATTAGGGCTATGCAAGTTGTCGCTATCTAATCCAAAACCCATAAAAACTATTTTAACACCCAATTCTTTTTCAAACAAAGAGCATATAGGAATACTACCTCCGCCTCGCACGGGGATGGGGTCCTTGCCAAATGTAGTAGCTATTGCTTTGGCTGCACTTTGGTATTCGTGAGAATTAATGGGTGTGATATAAGGCTCGCCTCCATGATGTTCAAAAGCATTTACGGTGATATTTGCAGGGGCAATTTTTTTGAAATGTGCAAGTACCATGGCAGTTATTTTTTCCGCAGATTGATTAGGTACTAATCGACAAGATATTTTTGCAAAAGCTTTTGAAGGCAATACTGTTTTAGCGCCTTCTCCAGTGTACCCGCCCCAAATTCCATTTACTTCTAAAGTAGGACGTATACCCGTTCTTTCATTGGTGCTGTATCCTTTTTCACCCCATACATTTTGAATACCTAAATCGGTTTTAAATTCATTTTCATCAAAAGGCGCTTCTGCCATTTTTTTTCTTTCTGCGTCGGTTGATTCTATTACTTCATTATAAAATCCTGGTATAGTAATATGATTGTTTTCATCGTGACAAGAAGCAATCATTTTAGAAAGTATGGTAATTGGGTTCGCTACAGCACCTCCATATACTCCACTATGTAAATCTCTATTAGGTCCTGTAATTTCTAGTTCAATATAGCTTAAGCCTCTAACGCCTATATCTATTGAAGGTGTATCCATGCTTATCATAGCAGTATCGCTAATTAAAATTACATCTGCTTTTAATAAGTCGGTATGTGTTTTTACAAACTGTGCTAAATTAGGGCTACCAATTTCTTCCTCGCCTTCAATGATGAATTTAATATTGGTGCATAATGATTTTGTTTTGGTCATAATTTCCAATGCTTTTACATGCATGTAAAATTGACCTTTGTCATCGCAAGATCCACGTGCAAAAATTTTACCATCCTTAATGGTGGGATCAAAAGGACTACTATGCCATAGCTCTAATGGTTCTGCTGGTTGAACATCATAATGACCATACACCAATACAGTAGGCAATGCGGGATCTACATTTATCTCGGCATAAACAATAGGGTGTCCTTCAGTTTCGTAAATTTTAGTAATAGGAGCGCCTGCTTCTTGTAAAGATTTCTCTACTGCTTTAGCACAAGCCAACATATCACCATTGTGTTCACTTTTAGCACTTACGCTTGGTATACGCAAGAGTGCTAATAGTTCTTCTAAAAAACGAGTTTTATTTTCTTCTTGATATTGTTTCCAGGGTGTCATAGCAATATTATTTTAGTTGATGTTTTAAATCGGATAATACATTTTCGATGGTCCACTTTATTTTTTCTTGAAAGGGGCTTTTTCTTTTTTCGCAATCTTTTATAGTACAAATAGGACAGCTAAATGGCATACAACCATCTGTATGAACAAAAAATTCAACACTATCGCCAAATTTATTTTTTATTAATTTGGTAAAGTCTTCCACTGCAGTATGTGCTTCGTTTACATTAAAATACCAAGGCACAGTTAGGTGACAATCAATATGCATTAAAGCGCCATATTTTATAACTCTTAAATTATGCATATCAATCCAATGAACATGTCGATCTTTATTTATTTCATTCACCACTTCTTCTAGTAAAGCTAAATCTGCTTCATCCATAATACCCGCTAGTGATTCTCTAATTATTTTATAGCCATTATAAATAATCCACAATCCCATCATAATAGCAATAATTGCATCAATACTTTTAAAGCCTGTATAGATAACCAAGCCTATGCCAATTGCAACGGCAAAAGTAGTGTAGCTATCAATTAGTAGATGTTGACCACTGGAGCTAAGTGCTAAAGATTTATTTTTCTTGCCAATGGCTTTTGCGGTAAGGCCTGCCGCTAAATTTAATACAGCAGTTGATAATAATACCCAAATACCATTGTCTAAATTATGTAAAGTGGTAGGTTCGAAAAACGTAATGATAGATTCATATAAAATAATAAAGCCCGCTGTAATAATTAAACTTCCTTCAAAAGCAGCGGAAACGAATTCGGCTTTTCCATGTCCATAAGGATGATCTTTGTCTTTTGGTTTAGAGGCAACATATAAACTATACAATCCAATTAAGCCAGCTAATACATTGACAATACTTTCTAACGCGTCTGATAAAACAGACAAAGAATGCGTCATGAAGTAAGCAACAAATTTAAGTACAAACAAAATGATACTTAAAGTGGTTACAAAAAATTGAATCTTTAAATTTTGTTTTGACTTTTGCAATTGGAAAAACTTGAAATTATTTTACAATAAGGCCCGAAAGCAACCTTTAATTTATGCATGCGTTGCTTCAGCGAATTTTTTCTGTACTAATTCCCAATTCACTAAATTCCACCAATTATTAATATAATCGGGACGCTTATTTTGGTACTTTAAATAATAGGCGTGCTCCCATACATCCAAGCATAAAAGGGGTGTTCCTTTTACTTCTGCTATATTCATTAATGGATTGTCTTGGTTGGCTGTAGAGCATACTGCAAGCGTATTATCTGCTTTTACAATTAACCAAGCCCATCCGCTGCCGAATCTTGTTTTAGCCGCTTCGCTAAACGCTGTTTTAAAGGCATCCAAAGAGCCAAAAGTTTTTGTAATTGCATCTGCTAATTCACCTGTTGGCAAAGTGGCTGGGGCAGGCTTCATGATTTGCCAAAACATTTCATGGTTAAAGTGGCCACCAGCATTATTTCTCATTTTAACGGAGTAAGAGGAAATAGAATTCAACAATTGTTTGATACTTGTTTGAGCTATATCTACTTTTTCTGCAACACAGGCATCTGATAAATTTTTTGCATAGGAAGCTGCATGTTTTGTATAATGAATTTCCATAGTTGCTGCATCTATATAAGGTTCTAAAGCATTGTAACTATATCCCAAAGGTTGTTGTGCATATTCATTAGCACTCACTGCAAAAGCCTGAGGAGCTATAGTAGAAAAAAGGGGCATGGCGGCAAGGGCCATTCCTGCTTTGCCAGTTTTAGTAATAAACTGACGTCTGTTTTGAATAAAATTTGACATGGTATTATTTTTTAAAGTACTTCTGTAAAGTTACTTTAATTGGCTGTAAAAGTCGGTAGTAAAATTCCTGGTTAAATAGCTGTGAATCTCGCATAGCTTTATAGGTGAGAAACAATCCAATAGGTATTAAAATGGCAGATGACATCCACATGCCAGAGAACACATCCCATTGACCAGATTTAGCCAACTTTTCACCAAAATTATTAAGCAAGAAAAATAGTACAAAGAAAATAATGGCCAAAACCAATGGAGTACCTAATCCCCCTTTTCTAATAATCGAACCCAAGGGGGCTCCAATTAAAAAAAGCACGAAACAGGCAAAAGACAAGGTGAATTTTCGATGCCATTCGATACCATGCAAGGATGATGCTTTTTTATTATCTCTATAAATATCAGAGATAGTGGTTAGGTTATTTAAAATGGAAGAAAACTGATAGCCCGAAGTAAGTGCAATACTTCCAAGTAATGAATCGGGAATAAGGGCGTTGAAATTTTTTAAGGGAGCTACCTTTTTCTTTGCAGCAAAAAGTTGATTGCTATCTTTAAATAACATAAACTTTAAGTAAGAGCCAATTTCCGAACTTGTTTTTTTAATAAAAAAGGAATCTTTGTTTTGTAAAGAATCCATGGCTGTACTAAGTTGTCTTACACTTAACATTTTAGGGTCGTACAAAACATCGCTGCTTTTGTTCATCTGAAAACTTTTCAGGTCAAAAACTTTTTTATATTCTTTAAAGTAGAGCCTAGTGAATTCGGTGTTGGTGCTGCTGCGAGCCCCTCTTTCTTGATAACGCCAACCATTGTACATGACAAATTCTAAGAATTTTTTATTGGGTGAAACACGCATCACCCCCGATTCTGCCATGATTAAATTGTCTTGTAGCCCAAACTTTTTTTCAAAAATGGCAATATTGTGCATGATACTATCATTGGACTCTTTCTTTCCTAATTTAATAACATAGCCATCAATCTTATCATAAAAAATTCCTTCTTTTAAATCAATGGCAGGCTTTGCTACAATAATTTCATACTTTAAATTGGTAAGCTTCATTTGTGTTACCGGTATGATATTATTGGAAAATAAAAAGGCGACGCCTGCTAAGAAAATAGTAAAAATAAAAAGCGGACGCATAAAACGTATCAGTGGAATACCCGCAGCTTTAATGGCAATAAGCTCAAAACTTTCTCCTAAATTTCCAAAAGTCATGATGGAAGAAAAAAGCAAGGCCAAGGGGAGTGCCGTTGTGAAAGTACTTACAGAGACCAATCCTACTAATTCCAAAATGGTAAATATGTCTAACCCTTTTCCTACCAAGTCATCAATATATAACCAAAAGAATTGCATGGTCAGCACAAAAGTTGAAATAGTGAGTGCCGCCAAAAAAGGGCCAATAAAGGCTTTAAGAATTAGTATGTCTAATTTCTTGAACAAATTTGTAGTGCTAACTACCTATGCGATGAAAGAGTTCTTTAATCTGATATTCCCAAAGTCGGCTTTGATCTTTGACTTCGTTTTTCTCAGCAAAATCTTTCACGATTAAAATAGTTTGATTTGAAATTTCAGTTTTTTCAATTTTGAATTCGAAGTACTCGTTTTTTTCTCCATGTAACCATCTAAATCTTATAAATTTATCGGGTTCCTGATCGACTAATTCTGCTTTATCTGGAACACCACCATTCCAAGAAAAACTAAAAACGTTCTCCCACTCATCTACTTTATCTGCAAACCACTCTTGTAGTCCAGACGCGGTGGATAAAAATTCAAATAATATATTGGGTGAGCATCTCACCGGAAATTCAAGCGTAAATAATTGTTTCTTACTCATATATAACTAGCTCCTCTTTAAAAATTGATTCGTTAGGTGCAATAATATTAAATAAAGGTTAGGTTCCAAGTATTTTTTATTCTTTATTAGTTAACAAACTGTCAAGAAGCAAGCAAGTTGTTTTCTCAATTCTATTAAATACTTGATAATCAGTTATTTAGATTCATTATCAAGCCCGGCACCCTTTACTATTTTAACGTATTTATACCTTAGGAATTGATTGTGCTTGACTCATAATGATCACTTATCTTTGCTCCCCTTAATGTTGGAAGTATGTTTAATAGTCTTAGTGAAAAATTAGAATCTGCGTTTAAGCACCTAAAAGGTCAGGCAAGAATTAATGATTTGAATGTTGCCAATACCTTAAAAGATATCAGAAAAGCATTGTTGGATGCGGATGTCAATTTTAAAATTGCCAAAGAATTTACAGATAGTATTAAAGAAAAAGCTATCGGCGCTAAAGTTATTAATGCCATTAGTCCAGGGCAGTTAATGGTGAAAATTGTGCAGGATGAATTAACTGCATTAATGGGAACAGAGGCATCATTGATGGATCTTTCTAAAAGTCCTACTATTATTTTAGTGGCTGGGTTACAAGGAAGTGGTAAAACTACTTTTTCTGGTAAACTAGCACATTATTTAAAGGCACAAAAAAAATCACCACTATTGGTTGCTGCAGATATTTATAGACCTGCTGCAATGGATCAATTGACAATTTTAGCAGAACAAATTGGAGTAGATGTTTTTGTGGAAAGAGAAAATAAAGATGCAGTATCCATAGCACAAAATGCATTGGTCTATGCAAAAGCCAATAATAAAAATGTTATTATTATTGATACCGCGGGTCGTTTAGCAGTGGATGAAATAATGATGAATGAAGTAGCTGCTATTAAAAAAGAAATACAGCCACAAGAAATATTATTTGTCGTAGATGCAATGACAGGGCAGGATGCAGTAAATACTGCCAAAGTTTTTAATGAGCGATTAGATTTTACGGGCGTTGTTTTAACAAAATTAGATGGTGATACAAGAGGAGGTGCGGCCCTTTCTATAAAGTATACTGTTAATAAACCTATCAAGTTTATGAGCAGTGGTGAGAAAATGGACACCCTCACTATTTTTCATCCTGAAAGAATGGCGCAAAGAATTTTGGGGATGGGCGATATAACTTCCTTAGTAGAAAAAGCGCAATCTCAATTTGATGAAGCAGAAGCCAAAAAATTAGAAAAAAGAATTAGAAAAAATCAATTTGATTTCGAAGATTTTTTAACCCAAATACAGCAGATAAAAAAAATGGGGAATTTGAAAGATTTAATGGGCATGATTCCTGGTATGGGAAAAAGTTTAAAAGACGTTGATATTAAAGATGATGCCTTTAAAGGCGTAGAAGCTATTATACAATCTATGACAGTTTTAGAAAGAAGAAATCCGGATTTACTTTCACCCAGTCGTAAACAAAGAATTGCCAAAGGGGCAGGAAAGGATATTGGAGAAATCAATGCTTTTATTAAGCAGTTTGATCAGATGAAACAGATGATGAAACAGATGGCGGGAGGGGCTATGCCGGGCAAAATGCCAGGTTTAAGAAGATAATTTTAACCTAAGTCATTGATAATCATTATTTAGTACGTTTTTGATCCCTTTTCCCTTTGTTTATTCAGTGCTTTCTACTATCTTCGCAGCCGATTAACCCTATTTCTTAACGCCTATAAATTTCTATTTAACATGGCAGTAAAAATGAGACTACAACGTCACGGTAGTAAAAAAAGGCCTTTCTACTTTATAGTAGTGGCTGACGGACGTGCACCAAGAGATGGTAAATTCATCCAAAAAATTGGTACTTACAATCCATTAACAGTTCCTGCAACAATCCAATTGGATCGTCAAAAGGCATTAGAGTGGTTAAACAAAGGTGCTCAACCTACTGACACCGTTCACCGTATTTTATCCTTCAAAGGAGTACTTTATTTAAAGCACTTATTACGTGGAGTTAAATTAGGTTTGTTTGATGATGCTACTGCGATGGAGAAATTTCAAACTTGGTATGCAGCACATGAAACAAAGATTGCAAGCACAAGTGATACACACAAAAAAGCAGAAGCTGCTAAAAAAGTGTATGTACCTGTTGTTAAAAAAGTAGCTGAGCCAGAAGCGGCACCTGCAGAGGTAGTAGCTGAAGTTGTAGCTGAAGAAGCTGCTCCAGAAGCAACTGCTGAAGAAACACCAGCTGCAGAATAATTTTAAAATTAATCTAGCTTTATAAATGCCCCTGGTTCCTTTAAACGGAATTGGGGGTTTTTTATGAAAGACATCGAGTCAATAAATGAATTAAATTAGCAGATGAGCGAATACATACATATTGGAAAAATAGTCGCACCTCATGGAATTGCTGGGCATATTATTATTGAACATGCTTTAGGTAAGCTCATTACTTTTAAAGGAGTTGATGCATTATTCGTTGAAAAAAATGAAGCTAGTTTTATTCCTTATTTTATTCAATCTGCTGCTGCCAAAACAGAAACCATAACACATGTTCAAATAGAAGGTATAACAAGTAGAGAAGCCACGTCTATGCTCTTGGGAAAAAAAGTATGGTTACCTCAAGATGCTTTTCAGCAATTAGTAGATAAAAAATCACCGCTGGCCTTATTGGGTTATATGGTAGAAGAAGCTGGCAAACCATTGGGTATTATTCAAGAAGTGATTGAGCAGCCGCATCAATTAATGGTTACAATTTTATACCAAGGCCAGGAAGCCTATATTCCTTTACACGATGAAAGTTTAAAAGGGGTGAACCATAAAGCCAAAACGATTCAGGTAGCATTGCCAGATGGTTTATTGGATTTATATACAGAATCACCTGCACCATAATTTTCCTTTATCTTTTCTCTCATTTAGCGAATAAAAAATATTTTTAAAATAGATTATTAAAAGTCTACTAAATTAGTAGGAAATATGTATCTTTACATTCCTTACTACTTGAAACAGTAAATGGAGTTATAAATGAGTAATCCAAAAAATATAAATATATGAGCTTAAGACTAGGGGATATTGCACCCAATTTTAAAGCAAAAACAAGTATCGGTGAAATTAACTTTCACGAATATCTCGGAGACAGTTGGGGAATATTATTTTCACATCCTGCAGATTTTACCCCTGTGTGTACTACCGAATTGGGTCGAACTGCTGCTTTACAAGAAGCGTTTGCAAAACGAAATGTAAAAGTGTTGGCATTAAGTGTGGATGGCGTGGAGAGTCATCATCAATGGATTGCAGATATCAATGAAACGCAACATGTAACAGTGGGATTTCCCATAATTGCGGATGAAGATAAAGCAGTGGCCAATGCATATGACATGATACATCCTAATGCATCAGAAACTTTCACTGTTCGTTCTTTATTTATTATTGGTCCTGATAAAAAAATAAAATTAACATTAACTTATCCAGCATCCACCGGCAGAAATTTTGTAGAAGTGTTGAGAGTGATTGATTCTTTACAACTAACTGCAAATTATAGTGTGGCCACACCCGCCAATTGGATAGAGGGAGAAGATGTAATTGTGGTGCCTGCTATTACAACAGCAGATGCGTTGGTAAAATTTCCAAAAGGTGTTAAAGTAATTAAACCCTATTTACGCTATACGCCACAGCCCAATAAATAATTATAACCAAATAAGGCAGTGGACGAATCTGTAAACAGTGTGTCACTGAGATTCGAGTCATTGCCGAACAAATTAAACCTCCGCTTTAAAAGGCTGAGGTTTTTTTGTATATTTAATCTCTAAACAATTTATGTATGAAGCACTTTTTATTTAGTTTGTCTTTTGCGTTTTTAGTATTAGCTGGACAAGCACAAAAAACTTATTTACAATGTGGTCAATTAATTGATGTGAGGCAATTGCAAGTATTAAAAGAAAAAACAATTGTTATTGAAGGAAATAAAATTGTAGATATTCTTGATGGATATAGTAGTGGTAGTACTACAGATAAAGTAGTTAATTTAAAAACAAGCACGGTCATGCCTGGTTTAATGGACATGCACGTGCATATAGAAAATGAAACCAACCCCAATAGATATTTAGAAGGATTTACACAAAGCCAAGCAGATATAGCTTACGGCTCTTTGCGTTTTGCAGAAAGAGATTTAATGGCAGGCTTTACTTCTGTTCGTGACTTAGGAGGTTCGGGTGCTAACATTGCAATGCGTAAAGCAATTCAAAAAGGATATGTGGTAGGCCCAAGAATTTATACTGCAGGGAAATCAATTGCTACTACAGGTGGTCATGCAGATCCTACTAATAATTATAGACCCGATTTAATGGGCGACCCAGGTCCCAAAGAAGGTGTCATCAATGGAGTTGAAGATGCTTACAAAGCGGTAAGACAAAGGTATAAAGATGGATCTGATTTAATTAAAATAACAGCGTCTGGTGGCGTATTGAGTATGGCTACCAATGGAGAGAATCCACAATTCACAGAAGAAGAAATAAAAGCTATTGTAGCAGCAGCGAATGACTATGGATTTAAAGTAGCCGCACATTGCCATGGAGTGGAAGCCATGAAAAGAGCTATTCGTGGTGGAGTAAATTCTATTGAACATGGTACCTTAATGGATGAATCGGTATTCCCTTTAATGAAACAATATGGTACTTATTTAGTGCCAACTATTATTGCTGGAAAATCAGCAGCAGATTCTGCCAAAATTCCTGGTTATTTTCCGTCGATGGTTGCCAAAAAAGCATTGGAGATTGGGCCAAGAATTCAAAATACTTTTTCTAAAGCGTATAAGGCAGGTGTTAAAATTGCCTTCGGAACAGACGCGGGTGTGTATGCGCATGGAAGTAATTGGAAAGAATTTGTATATATGACAGAAGGAGGCATGCCATTTCTTGAAACTATTCAATCTGCAACTTGGAATGCGGCCGATTTAATGGGTACGCAAGCCATTTTAGGAAGTATCGAAAAAAATAAATTAGCAGATATTATTGCAGTGGAAGGTGATCCTACCAAAAATGTATCGCTTATGGAAAAAGTAAACTTTGTAATGAAAGATGGTGTTGTATACAAAAACAAATTAAAATAAACCAACTACTATTCTTTATTCCATTTATCCAACTGTTGTAAAGTAGCGGTTAAATCTTTAGGTAAAGGAGCTTCTAATCGGAGCTCTTTTTCTTTATAAGTAAACACAAGCGTGTGTGCGTGTAATGCTTGTCTGCCTAACAAGGGTCTTTCTTCTTCCTCAGCTTTGCTTAACTTAAAATTTTTCTTTTTTATGGAAGACAATAATAATTTTTCTCCATCACCATAGGTATCATCGGCTACAATAGGGTGCCCAATTTGTTTGGCGTGTACTCTAATTTGATGGGTACGTCCGGTGTGAATTTGAAAACTTACCCATGCAAAACGCTTGTAGTATTGTATAACTTGATAGGTGGTCAAAGCGATTTTTCCTTTTGCATGAATAACCATTGTTCCTTTTTTCACCGGATGCTCCATAATAGGATTGTCAATAGTTCCTTCTGCTGCAGGCCTTCCTAATACTAAAACTAGATACTTTTTTTCAATGCTTCTACCTTCAAACAATTCACTTAACATTTTATGCGATTCGACATTTTTTGCAAATAAAATTAAGCCGCTTGTGAATTGATCTAAACGATGCACTGTAAAAATTTCGCCGTATTTTTCTTGTAATAAAGATTTTAGGGAAACTTCTTTTCCAAATCTGTCGGGAATGCTAAATAAGCCAGCAGGTTTATTTAAGACAATCATATCCTCATCTTCAAATAATATAGATAACATGTAATGCTTAGTTGGAAGATTTTCTAGTAAATGATTTATTTAAAAACTTAAGTAGCCTAACTTCTTTTTCGGCTAGAAATCGCCATTTGCCTCGGTCCACATTTTTCTTGGTAAGGTTTGCAAACATCACTCTATCTAAATGTCTTACATCGTAGCCTAAATGCTCAAAGATGCGACGTACAATGCGATTGCGACCACTGTGAATTTCAATACCTATTACATTTTTAGAAGTATTAGATAAATAACTTACTGCATCTGCTGCAATAAATCCATCTTCTAATTCAACACCAGCAGCGATCGCTTCCAAGTCGGCCTTGGTAACTGGTTTGTCTAATGTTACTTCATATATTTTTTTTATCTCGTAAGAAGGGTGTGTTAATTTTTGTGCTAAGTCGCCATCGTTGGTCAATATTAAAACACCTGTTGTGTTTCTGTCTAAACGACCCACTGGAAACATTCTTTGTGTAGTAGCATTTTTAATTATATCTAAAACTGTTTTTCTTCCTTCTGGATCTGAAGCGGTACAGATATAATCTTTAGGCTTGTTTAATAAAATATACACAGGCGTTACTTGCAATTGTAATACTTTGCCTTTTAACCTTACCACATCTTTATATTGTACTTTATAGCCAGGTTCTAAAACAATGTCACCATTCACGGCAACATGGCCTGCTTTTACTAATTCTGCAGCTTCACGACGACCCGAAATGCCTGCATGCGCAATATATTTATTCAATGGCATTTGTTCGAAAGGTGCTTCAGTGGAAGCAGTTACTTTTCCAATTGAGGCGGTTCTCTTTTCATCTGCTCTGTCCATAGAGGCAGGTGTTCTTTTATTGGCCCTACTTGATTTAGGTGTAAAGCTGGGGGCTAGCTCACCATATTTGGGAGCTTCTCCTTTTTTAACATAAGGAGCACTTGCTCTTTTTGAAGCCGGTGTAATTCTTTTATTGTTCCCTAATGGTTCTACAGGAATGCCTCTTTCTTTATCTTTTTTTCTTTGACGCATTGCTTCGCCTGCAGCCCTCATTTCAACTTTAGCTTTCTTTTTTTCTTGTCTATATTCTTCTTTAACAGCGCTTCCCTTTTTCTTTTTAGAAAACTTGTCAAAGTTATCAGATCGTTTATTGTTCATGGATCCTTGTATTAAAAATTATCTTTATTGGCTAATTGCCCACAAGCAGCATCAATGTCCTTTCCTCTACTATGTCTTACGCGAACATTCACTCTATTTTTTTGTAAAATTTCTACAAATCTTTCAAAACCTGCTTCATCAGGTTTATCAAATGGAAATTTGTCAATAGGGTTGTATTCAATTACGTTAATTAAATCTGCAGGAACCTGTCTATAAATTTTAGTAAGTTCTTCTGCATCTTTTTCGGAGTCATTGAAATCTTTAAATAAGATATATTCAAAAGTAACTTCGCTCCCTGTCTTTTTATAAAAGTAGTTAAGTGCTTCAATGATTGATTTAATATTATTACTTTCGTTAATAGGCATAATTTCATTACGCTTTTTATCGTTGGCTGCATGTAAAGAAACAGCTAATTTAAATTTCACATTGTCATCTCCTAATTGTCTAATTTGTTTTACAACGCCTGCGGTAGATACGGTAATTCTTTTAGCACTCATACCTAATCCGTCTGGTGAAGTAATCTTTTCAATAGCCTTTAAAACATTATGATAATTCATCAAGGGTTCACCCATGCCCATAAATACAATATTACTTAAATGCTTTTCATAAGTGGCCTCGCTTTGTTGAAGTATATAAACTACTTGGTCGTAGATTTCATCAAAGGTTAAATTTCTTTTACGTTCCATTGTTCCAGTGGCACAGAATTTGCAACTTAAGCTACAGCCAATTTGTGAAGAAACGCAAGCAGTCTTTCTCAATGTAGTGGGAATTAAAACTCCCTCGATCATATGACCGTCAAATGTTTTAAAACGAGTTTTTAAAGTTCCATCTTCACTTAGTTGTGTGGTATTAATTTGCAAAGCAGGCAATTGAAAATCGTTTTCCAATAACCCGCGCAACTCTTTACTTAAGTTGGTCATTTCGTCGAAGCTATGGGCATGTTTTTGCCACAACCATTCTACAATTTGTTTTACACGAAATGGCTTTTCGCCTATTTTTGATATAAAGCGCTCAATTTCAGCGACTTCTACATGTCTTATATTCGGTCTTGTCTTCTCCATAATGCAAAGATACTTGATCGGATTTGTATACTTTTAAATCTTTTTTTAGCCCTTTATTAAGTCCTAATTATTTATTCTTAAATTATTATTAATTAGTAATCATTTTACTTAATTTCGAAAGACAATTTGAAACAAATAAATAATAAAGTATGAAAAAAATCTTATTAATGGCTGTTATCCTAATGGGGGTAATTGCATCGGTTAACGCACAAACAAGTCCATTATCTGCGTATTTAGGTAAATATGTATTTCCAGAAGGAAGTCCAGTAACAGAAGTAACATTAACTGCTGACGATTCTGTGCTAGTTATTAATTCAGCAATGGGTTCAACACCTTTAGAAAAGAAAGGGGTGGACACTTTTTATTTAAGTGCATATGATGCGCCCATCATTTTTAAAAGAGGTGCTGGAAATGAAGTGGAAACTTTAACGATCATTGTGCAAGGCATGGAATTAGTGGCTAAAAAAACTGCTGCATCTTTTGCAATGAAGCAAGAAGATTTTTACACAAAAGTTTGGGCTAATAAAAATTATTAGAATTCAAAATTAGAAAGTTCCGATAAAGGAAGCGTGGTTTGTTTGCCGGTAAGTATATTTTTTACAGAGCATTCATTTTTAGCTAACTCTTCGGTGCCAATAATAATAACGTTGGGTATTCCTTTTTTCTCAGCGTATTTAAATTGCTTGTCGAATTTGCTTTTTTCAGGGTAAATTTCACAAGCAATTTTTTTATTTCTCAAAACCATCATTTGTTGATAAGCACTTTTCGCTTCTTGCTCACCAAGGTTAAAAAATAACACCTGAGTGGTTTGCGCTATTGTATTTGGAAATAAATTTTTCTCCTCCATGACGTCATAAATTCTGTCGACGCCAAAACTAATTCCTACACCAGGGATATTGGGCACCCCAAATAAACTGGTTAAATCGTTATAACGTCCACCGCCTCCAATGCTGCCCATTTGTGCATCCATCGCCTTTACTTCAAAAATGATTCCTGTATAATAATTTAAACCTCTTGCTAATGTAAAATCAGCTACCAAATGCTTGTCCATACCCGTTTGCACGTGATAGTCTAAAACATAATTTATTTCCTCTATCCCTTTTAAACCCATTTCATTGTTGCCCAATAAAACAGATAATTGTTTTAATTTTTCAGCATTACTTCCTTCGATCGTTAAGTATTGTTGAATCATTTTTTGTTGGGCATCATTAAAACCTTTTTGGTGTAACTCTTCTTTAACTTTATCCCAGCCAATTTTATCTAATTTGTCTATGGCAATAGTTAAATCAATTAACTTTTCTTCTCCGCCACAAATTTGCGCAAGGGCTACTAAAATTTTTCTATTATTGATTTTTACTTCAACAGGTAATTTTAATTTTTCAAACGCAGTAATATAGACAGCAACTAAATCTACTTCGTTTAATAAACTTTCACTACCTACTACATCTGCATCACATTGATAAAACTCTCTGTACCTTCCTTTTTGAGGTCGATCGGCACGCCAGACAGGTTGAATTTGATATCTTTTAAAAGGGAAAGTGAGTGAACCATGATTCATGGCAACATACCTAGCAAAGGGGATGGTTAAATCATATCTTAAAGCACGCTCCGTAATGGCGGTGCTATTTTTCCCAGCAAATAACTTTTCAACGCCCTCTAAAGTTTGTTCCTTTTTTTGAGGGTTGTCTAATCCGTTATTTAATATTTTGAAAATGAGCTTATCACCCTCGTCTCCATATTTACCCATTAAAGTTTCTAGGTTCTCCATTGCAGGCGTCTCTAATGGTTGAAACCCATAAGTTTCAAAAACGTGTTGAATGGTTTTAAATATAAACTGACGCTTTTGAACCGTAGCCGCATTAAAATCTCTAGTCCCTTGTGGCAAAGAAGGTTTGCTCATACTTTGAAATTTATAAGTAAAGATAAATTTTTTAAATTCATCGGCTATTAATTGTTTAAATTGCCCTTCTAAAACAGGATTTTATGGAAAATCAAGACCCTACACAGCAGCAGTATGAACCTAGGCCCAACGCACCTCGTGAAAAATCGGAGCGTACCTACCGTATTTTTAGAAGTATTTATGATTATACCATGGCTGCCCTTATTTTGGGTTGTGGTGTGTTAATGTTAGGAGCAAAATGGTTCCACCTAGATACAATTATTAATGCCGGAGCTGATTTTAGATACATTTTTGGCGGACTATGCTTATTGTATGGGGGCTTTAGATTGTATAGAGGCATCAATCAAATGTATTAGTATTTCCTTTGATCATTAAATTAAGACTATGCGTTTATTTATACTATTGATGAGTGTTTGTATGATGGCTACTGCTTGCAAGACGAGTACTAACAAAGAAAATCAAGACAGTCCTAGCGAAGGAACCATTCAAATTTCGGTTGAAGAAAGTTTTAAACCATTTATAGAAGAAGAGCTTAAAGTGTTTGCATTAAGTTATCCGAAAGCAAATATTAAAATATCTTATAAATCTGAAATTGAATGTTTCAAAGATTTTGCAGCAGATAGTACGCGCATGATTATTGTAACACGTGGTTTAGATAAAACGGAACAAGCCAATTATAAAAATCAATTAGGCTATGCGCCCACCTTTGGTATACTTGCTTATAATGCCATTGCAGTAGTAGTGAATAAAAAAACGAATGATACCGTTTTCTCTATGTCAGATTTGTCGAAGTACTTGGGTGGCAAAGTCAATAAACAAGTGGTGATGGACGGAAATCATTTAACAGGGATTGTCCGATTTTTAAAAGACAGTTTATTGCATGAGACTTCTTTTGGGAAAAATGTAGTATCCGCTAATGGAAGTCAAGAAGTTATTTCATATATAAAAAATAATACAAATGCAATTGGTTTTGTGGGGATGAATTGGGTGGGTGATAACTATGACCCAAGACAAGTGGAAGATAGAAAAAGTATAAAAATGGGATTGGTGGAGTGTACTTTATGTATTGAAAAGGGGTATTATTCACAACCTTCTCAGTCTAATATTAGTAAAGGCCACTATTCACTTTCCTTGCCTATTTATTATATTTTAAAGGAAAATGCGCCCGGATTGGGGTCTGGTTTTCTCAATTTTATGAGTTTGGAACGAGGTCAATTAATATTTAAAAGGTCTTTTTTGGTCCCGGCAAAAATGGGATTCTCGAAAAGAAATGGTTTATTGAACTAACGCTCATAAAATACTATCAAAATTTAACCTCATTCATCAAAAATTTATGGGTTTCTTGCTAAAAAATTAATATTTTTAGCATTCCCTATAAAATCTGTTTTTATTACAAAAAAATAGATGTGTCATGGGGACATATACTAAGCAACATAAATGGTATATTGGCACTGGTAAATATTAAAAATGAAAAAAAAGCAAGTGATGAAAAAATTGGTTTTTCTGATGGTAGGATTCGTATTATCGAGTACACTTTTGGCACAGGTAGTTCCATCTGCTTTAGCGGAGGGTATTAAGTTATTGAATTACGAAAAGAATAAGTCGGCTCTTACTTTTTTTAAAGATGCTTATGACAAGAATCCAGGTGATGGTGAAACAACTTTTTGGTATGGTCAATCAATGTTGGCACAGAACTATAATGGTATTGCTACCGCTGAGTCTATTAAAAATGCTAAAGAATTATATCAAAAAAGTTTACAAGCAAAAGGAAATGATGCATGGTTGTTAGTGGGCATGTCACATATTCAAGCGTTAGAGGGTGCCGATGCAAATGCTATTAAACAAAATTTAGAAGTTGCTATTACTTCCACCTTAAATACTAAAGGAAAGTATAAAGGAAAACCCAATCAAGATATTATTAATGCAATTGGATATGTGTATGCAGAATTGCCCATTAGTGTTGGTGATCACAGATATGCAATAGACAAATTAAAAGAAACGATAAGTGCGTATGATGTAGTAAATCCAAGCCTTCACGTGAATTTAGGAATTAACTATTTAAAGCTAGGTAGTGGAGAAAATGGTGGAGATGCTGTTACTGCTTTTCAAAATGCTATCAATGCAGATGCAAAAAATGCGTATGCGTATTATAGAATTGGTAAAGTATATCAAACACAAAATAATAAAGAATCTTTAGACGAATATTTTAGGAAAGCCATTGAGGCAGATCCAGCCATTGCGCCAGTTTATTTTTCTTTATATACTTATTATGCAGAGGTAAGCACAAGTATGGCTAAGTCTAATTTAGATTTATTTTTACAATACGCAGACAAGGATCCTATTTTTGAATATTTCAGTGCCGACTATTTATTTAGATCAGGGCAATTTGATTTATCCCTTGAGAAAGCGAAAGCGATGGAAGCTGCAGGAAGCCTTACTATTTTCCCAGGTTTAGCTGTTTTATTAGCGAAGAACTATGACAAAAAAGGAGATACAGTATTGGCTAAATCATATATCGAACCTTATATTAACAACACATCTGCTGATAAATTAATAAATACAGATTACGAATTAGCAGTTAAGATTTTATCAAAGTTTAGTGGAAGCCAAGCATCTTTAGCTGGCATTTTAGAAAAAGCAATAGCATCTGATACCGTTAAGGCTAATAAGTTAAAATATTACAAGTTGGAGATAGATATGCTTGAAAAAAATAATATGTATTCCGATGAATTAAAATGGTATGCGAATTATTCAGCTTTAAGAGGGGTAAAAGACGAAGTATATTACTATAAAACATCAAGTATAGCAATTAACGCAAAAGAGGGTGCCATTGCTAGTGCTATAACAAAAGAATATATAGCAGCTTTCCCAGACAAGCCAAATGGCTATTCAATGAATGTAAGGGCAGCTAGATTATTAGATACTGCCAATAACTTAGGCATTCTATTTGAGGCAGTAAATATCCAAAATGAGTTTTTGTTAAAAGATGTAGCCAAAAACAAGCAGGCGCTGGTAAACAATTATTATACCTTAATTGGCTATTATAATGAAACTAAAGGCTATGAAAACGCTGTTTTAATGTGTGATAAAGTATTGGAATTGGTACCTGAGGATCCAACAACACTGCAAGCCAAAGCTCAATTTACCAAGAACATAGAAATTATCAAGAAAATGCAAAATCAAAAGGGTGGCGCACCGGCTCCTTCTGCTCCAAAAGCAGCTTCAGATACCACTCAAATCAAAAAAGGCTAAAATAGTATCTTTAAGCACATCTATTGTGTAAAAAATATTTGAAAATTACTCCCCTTTTATGGGGAGTTTTTCATTTTAGGTGCTATCCTTTGCGTATTTTTGCGGCACCTAAAACACATGTATGATTTTGTTGCAGTTTTTGATGTCTGCGAATGAGACAAACAGCGCTACTAATTACTTACCAATTGCATTACAATTATTGTTTGCTGGTAGCTTTATAGCGGGTATGATTTTGCTTTCAAGTTGGTTGGGACCTAAGAGAGCAACAAGCGATAAATTAGAAAATTTTGCGAGTGGAATTGAAACGCATGGAGATGCTAGATCACCTATGGCGATTAAGTATTTTCTAGTGGCCATTCTATTTGTGTTGTTTGATGTGGAGGTTATTTTCTTTTATCCTTATGCAGTTAATTTTAAAAGTTTAGGTTGGGCTGGGTTTGGAGAAGTAGTTTTATTTGTAGCGTTTTTCTTAGTAGGATTTATTTACATCCTAAAAAAAGGTGCGTTACAGTGGGAGGATTAATTATAAAAATTTAAAGTATTCAACTATATGCGTCCTGTAAGATTTAATATAAACCCAAAAGAAGCTGAAATTTCAGAGGCTATTTCTATGGGTAAGGCACCTGAGGGTGTTCCGGGCGATGGCTTTTTTGCAACACAATTAAGTTCTGTTGTAGGACTTGCTAGAAAAAATTCTTTATGGCCTTTGCCTTTCGCAACTTCTTGTTGTGGAATTGAGTTTATGGCTACCATGGCTTCTCATTATGATTTATCACGTTTTGGTTCTGAGCGTGTGGGTTTTTCGCCACGTCAATGTGATTTATTAATGGTCATGGGAACGATTGCAAAAAAAATGGCACCCGTTTTAAGACAGGTTTATTTGCAAATGGCAGAGCCACGTTGGGTAATTGCTGTAGGAGCTTGTGCTTCAAGTGGCGGTATTTTTGATACCTATAGTGTATTACAAGGTATTGATCAAGTGATACCTGTAGATGTATATGTACCAGGCTGCCCTCCTCGTCCTGAAGCCATCATTGATGGTTTTATGAAAATTCAAGATTTAGTAGGACAAGAAAGTATTCGCAGACGTAATAGTGAAAAATATCGTGATTTATTAAATAGCTACGGCATCCAATAAAAATTGAGTTTAAAAATTATTGAACAAAAATGGCATTGAACAACGAGACGATACAAAATAAATTAGTAGAAAAATTTGGAGACCAAGTTCTAAATTTTTCTGATGCCTCTGGTATTTTATCTTTTGAATCTCCTAAAGAAAATAACTTAAAAGTACTTCAGTATTTATATGAAGAGCCAAGTTTGGGTTTTACTTTTTTAACCGATTTATGTGGTGTTAATTATCCAGATAATAAGGGGGCAGAATTAGTGGTGGTGTATCATTTACATAATTTAATTGAAAATATACGATTGCGTTTTTCTGTGAGTACACCAATAGAAGAAACAGCTGTATTTACTGCAAGTAAACTATTTGAAAGTGCTAATTGGATGGAGCGTGAAACATATGATTTTTTTGGTATCAATTTTATAGGGCATCCTAATTTGAAACGCATTTTGAATGTAGATGAAATGGATTATTTTCCTTTAAGAAAACAATATCCATTAGAAGATCAAACGCGAATAGATAAGGATGATGAAATGTTTGGAAGAGGGTAATTAAATAAAAAAAGAAAAGGCGCAATAAATAATGGAACATCAAAGTCATATCACTTTACCTAAAGGGTCAATCGAAAAAACAACGACCACTTTAAATATTGGGCCTACCCATCCTGCAACGCACGGGGTGTTTCAAAATATTATGGAAGTAGATGGAGAGCGCGTGGTATCTACAGAGCAAACAGTGGGTTATATACATCGTGCATTTGAAAAGTTGGCAGAGCGCCGACCTTTATATCAAATTACACCCATTACAGACCGTTTAAATTATTGTAGTAGTCCTATTAATAATATGGGTTGGCATATCACTTGTGAGCGTTTTTTGAAACTAGAATTGCCTAAGCGCGTAGATTATTTACGTGTTATTATTATGGAGCTAGCGCGTATATCGGATCATCTAATCTGTAACTCTATTGTGGGAGTAGATACAGGAGCGTATACGGGTTTTTTATACGTAATGCAATACCGTGAATTAATTTATGAAATATATGAAGAAGTATGTGGGTCCCGTCTTACTACTAATATTGGCCGCATTGGTGGCTTTGAAAGGAATTTTACAAATACAGCGTTTACGAAACTCGAGAAATTCTTAAATGAGTATCCAAAAGTTTTAAAAGAATTTGAAAATTTATTTGCGCGCAATCGAATTTTCATGGAAAGAACAAAGGGCACAGGTGGTATTAGTGCAGCCCGTGCTGTAAACTATGGCTTTACAGGTCCAAATTTACGTGCAGCAGGGGTTGATTATGATGTTCGTGTACAACAACCTTATAGCAGTTATCAAGATTTTGATTTTAAAGTACCTATTGGTACTACTGGAGATAATTACGATCGCTTTTTAGTGCGCAATGCAGAAATGTATGAAAGCATTTCTATTATTAAGCAAGCCTATCAAAAGATACAAGCATTTAAAGGTGCTGAAGCAGAAATCTATCATGCTGATGTACCTGAATATTATTTACCGAAGAAAGAGGATGTGTATACAAAGATGGAAGCACTCATTTGGCATTTTAAAATTATCATGGGAGAAATTGATTTACCTAAAGGACAAATATATAGTGCAGTAGAAGGGGGTAATGGTGAATTAGGTTTTTATTTAATTAGCGACGGTGGACGTACTCCATTTAGATTGCATTTTAGAAGACCTTGTTTTATTTATTACCAAGC
>CAINWZ010000039.1 GCA_903854725.1 uncultured Bacteroidota bacterium | reverse complement strand
TAATCGCGGCGGCTCAGGCGGCGGCGGTGGATTCAATCGCGGCGGTACTGGCGGCGGTTACAATCGTGACCGTGGTGGAAATGGTGGTGGTGAATACAATAGATATTAATCAACTGTACACAACTTAACCGTTACAATACAATTCAAATCCTTTCCGTTCATTCGGAAAGGATTTTTTTATGCCTATTATTTTTTAACTTCAAGGCATCGTAATCTAAAAACAAATTCTTTATGAAACAGAATCCAATTATTGGATGCATGAGATGGGGTGTATGGGGTGAAAACTTTACAACTGCTCAATATGAAAAAATCATAAACCAATGTCTGGAGATTGGTTTAACGCAATTTGATCACGCCGATATTTATGGTCATTATACCACGGAAGCAGATTTTGGAAATGCGTTAAAAAGCAACTCCAGTTTAAGAGGAAAAATGCAGCTTATAACAAAAACGGGCATTCAAATGCTTACGCCCAATAGGCCAAATCACGCTATTAAATCTTATAATACCAGTACCCAACATATTAAAGACTCGGTTGAAAAGTCATTAAGTAATTTTCATACCGATTATATTGATACCCTATTAATACATAGACCAGATATATTACTAGATCCAATAGCAGTAGCTGAATGTGTAGCTGATTTAAAAAAAGAGGGTAAAATTAAAAGCTTTGGGGTTTCTAATTTTAGTACCAGTCAGGTGGAACTTATAGCAAAACATACAAATATTGAACATCATCAAGTAGAAATTTCAGTAACTCAATTAGCCTCTTTTAACGATGGTGTATTAGATCAATGCCAATTGAAAAATATATCTGCTCAAGCATGGTCGCCCTGGGGTAATGGTTTGTTTACAGAAAAAACAGAAAAGAATATTAGGATACTATCTGTCGCAGAAGAATTAGCTGCACAATATGAAACTGGTGTGAATGAAATATTATTAGCTTTCTTATATGCACACCCTGCAAATATTGTTCCCGTAATTGGTACCACACAATTTGAAAGAATTATACAGGCAAAAGCGGCAATGAATATTTCATTAACAACAGAAGATTTTTATAAATTATGGTGCGCATCCACGGGCGCCGAAGTAGCTTAATACTATTGGCATAAATAATAATTAGAATAATAACTATTTACCACAACTTTACGTTTACAATATGGAAAAAGGATATTGGGAAAAAATTGCACCCTCTTACGAAACTGAAATTTTTGATGTATTAAAAAATGATACCTCAGGCAAGATTGTAAAATCAATTTTAAGTTTTGCAGGCCCTAAAAAATCGGTAATAGATATTGGCTGTGCTGTTGGTAAATGGATGCCTGTTTTGGCTCCTGTATTTGGGAAAGTACAAGCTATAGATATTTCAAATAACAATTTAAAAATTGCAGCCAAGAAATACCCTCATTACACCAATATCACTTACGAAAGAGTGGATATGTCTGCAGCTAGTATTAAAATTAAAAAATATGATTCAGCGATATGCATCAACGCTATATTAACTTCTTCTTTGAAAAAGAGAAACTTGTTTTTTAAGCATATGGCATCCTATATTAAAAAGGGCGGAGACCTAGTGCTAGTAGTACCTTCCTTGGAGTCGAAATTGTTTAGTCATATCATTGCCAACAAATACAATGTCGATGATGCTAAAAAAGACAAAGCCCCTACTGGCAAAAGAGCAATTAGTCAAATACGATTTATAAAAGATGGCGTAACAGATATAGATGATGTGCCTACTAAACATTTCTTGAAAGAAGAGTTAGAATTACTCTTAACACTGGCTGGTTTTACGGTGGAGAAAATTGAAAAGATAAATTACAAATGGTCTACTGAATTTCATAAGCCTCCTAGTTGGTTGAAAAATCCACAACCTTGGGACTGGATGGTAAAAGCAAAGAAGAAATAAATTAGAATAAATAGATAGTATTTAAAAGTCAACATAAACTGTTGGCTTTTTTTATTTTATAGAATTAGTGGCAATTTGCTTGTGGTAGGGACAAAAAAAATCCTCATCAAATAAATGATGAGGATCTTTAATAAATAAGGCAGCTACCTACTCTCCCAGGAAAACCCAAGTACCATCGGCCATGGGGGACTTAACTTCTCTGTTCGGAATGGGAAGAGGTGAACACCCCCGGCAAAACC
>CAINWZ010000038.1 GCA_903854725.1 uncultured Bacteroidota bacterium | reverse complement strand
TGCTTATGCAGTGAATCAATATTTTGCAAGCCAAGGATATATAGTCATGGCTTTGAATTATAGAAGCGGCATAGGGTATGGATTAGCCTTTAGAGAAGCAGCTAATTATGGTATGGCAGGTGGTTCAGAAGTAAATGATTTAATTGGTGCAGGAGAATATTTAAAAGCAAGGGGCGACGTAGATCCTGCTAAAATTGGACTATGGGGTGGAAGTTATGGCGGTTATTTAACAGCACATGGTTTATCTAAAAGATCTGATTTATTTTCGGCAGGTGTAGATATTCATGGGGTACATAATTGGAACGACGAAGAGCCTAATTTCGCTCCTTGGTATGATAGTTTACGCTTTCCTGCTGCAGGCCAAATAGCGTATAAAGCTTCTCCCGTATTTACTGCCAAGGGTTGGAAAAGCCCCGTATTATTTATTCATGGAGATGATGATAGAAATGTTCCCTTTGCAGAAACCATTCATATGGTGCAACAGTTAAGAAGACAAAAAGTAAACGTGGAAGAAATTATTTTTCCAGATGAAATTCATGGCTTTTTATTGTATAAGAGTTGGCTAAAAGTAGACGAAGCAACCTTTGAATTTATAAACAGAAATTTTAAAAAATGATAAATTATAGTATGAGAAATAAAATAATTATACTCAGTTTTGTATTGAGTATACAATTACTCAACCAAACTGCTCAAGCGCAAACGCCAGCTAATTTTACGCCAGCTTCTTATCAAGATGCGGAAAGAAATAATCGTATTACAACTACTTTTCCGGTGGTGGAGGATATGATTAAACAATATGCGGCTACAAATCATTTTCCAGGATATGCATTTGGTATTGTCGTTGATGGAAAATTAGTTTTTAAATCTAGTGGAGGCTACGCCAATCTAGAACAAAAAATTCCTGCAACTTCTTCTTCTATGTTTAGAATAGCTTCCATGTCTAAAAGCTTTACATCACTGGCTATATTACAATTAAGAGATCAAGGAAAATTACATTTAGATGATCCTGTAGAAAAGTATATTCCTGCTTTAAAGGGACAAGGTCTTACCAAGGATGCTCCTGCGATTACGATTAGGCATTTAATGAGTCATAGCGCGGGTTTCCCAGAAGACAATCCATGGGGCGACAGACAATTAGCAGATACAGAAGAGGAATTATTAAAATTAATTAAAGGAGGCATTTCTTTTTCTACTGCAGCAGGTTTAGAGTATGAGTATAGCAATTTAGGTTTTGCCATGTTGGGGTATATAATTCATAAAGTTTCTGGCCTTACATATGACGCTTATATAAAGAAAAATATTTTAGTTCCTATTGGAATGAATGAAACAACCTATGAGTTTGCAAATGTGCCAGAAAAAACATTAGCCAATGGTTATCGTTATATTAATAACGATTGGAGAAAAGAAACCCTATTACATGATGGCATTTATGGTGCAATGGGAGGCATGATTACCTCCATTGATATGTTTAGTAAATATGTTGCCTTGCATGAAACGGCTTGGCCTGAAAGAAATGATGCAGAAACCTTTCCACTTAAAAGAAGCAGTCTTAGAGAAATGCATCAATCTTCTAAATTTATTTCTTTAATACCTAACTATACTTATCCAAGTGGCCGCGTAATTGCTGCAACCAATAGTTATACCTATGGTTTAAATTGGATGCATGATGCATTAGGTAGAAATAGTGTTGGACATAGTGGAGGTTTGCCTGGCTTTGGAAGTAATTGGCGTTTTTTACCTGAATATGGTATTGGGGTAATACTTTTTGCAAATGTTACTTATGCACCTACGTCGACAATTAATTTTGCGGTACTCGACACCATTGTACAATTAGCAAAATTAAAACCTAGAGTTGTTAGTATTTCGCCTCTTTTACAAAAGAGAAAAATTCAATTGGTTTCTATGCTACCCAACTTTACCACAAGTGTTTATATTTTTGCTGAAAACTTTTTTGAAGATTATCCCATCGAAACCTTAAAAAAGGAAGCGGCGGCTATCTTAAAAGAAGCAGGAGAAATTATATCAGTGGGCGAAATGGTTGCAGAGAATCAAATGAGAGGTTATTGTATTATTCAGTGCCAAACAAAAAAAATTAAATTGGCTTTTACCCTAACACCTGAAAATCCAGGTTTAATTCAGGAGTATCATTTAGCTATTATACCATAATTATATTAACTTGCAGCCTTATTTAGCATATTAATTATTTTTATATTATGGAGGAGCAAAAAATGAAAAAACAAGCCAATATTCGCAAAATAGTGATTAGTACTTTATTAGTAGTAGCGCTTTATTTTGGCGGTAAAAAAGTTATTTTTTCTATCACACATGAAACAACCGATAACGCACAAATAGAAACTTCTATTGTGCCAGTGTTAACAAGAATTGCAGGGTATGTTAAAACCATTTCTATTAAAGACTATGATTCTGTAGGTCAAAATGAATTAGTTGCTGAAATAGATGATGCAGAATTACAAATGCAATTAGAAGAACAAAAAGCCGACTTACAACAAACTTTAGCGGATGTCTCTAATGCACAAGCACAACTTGAAAATGGAATTTTATCTTTAAAAAATAATAAAGGGGTTATAGACTTAAGAACTATTAAACAAAAAAAGTCTACCAATGATTTAGCAAGAGATCAAAATTTATTTAAAGAGCAAGCCATTACTAGAAAACAACTAGAAGAAACAGAATTTCAATTATCTTCTTCTACACAAGAATTGAATAATGCACAAACAGAATTAGCCACTGCAAATAATAGAATTGCCGTGTTAAGACAAAATGTGAATAGGGCTATGGCTTTGATTGACATGAAGAAAACTAAGATCAAGGAAACCGAATTAAAATTATCTTATACTAAAATTATTACTCCTAGTGCTGGTAAAATTGGTAAGAAGAATATTAATATTGGTCAATTTGTGCAAGCGGGCACACCTTTGTTTTCTATTGTCAATGATAGCAGTTATTGGATTGTAGCTAATTTTAAAGAAAGTCAATTAGAAAGTTTACAAGAAGGTAAAAAAGTAAAAATTCGTTTAGATGCTTTTCCTGAACTTTCTATTGAAGGAACTATATTGAGTTTAAGTGATGCAACAGGCGCAAAATTTTCTTTATTGCCTCCAGATAATTCAAGTGGAAACTTTATTAAAGTAACCCAAAGAATTCCTGTAAAAATTGCTATTAACAATCAAGCTGGTTTCAAGAATAAATTGAGAGCAGGTATGAGCGTATTTATCACCGTTGACAAATAGTTCATATGGCAGCGCTTAAGGGCTTCGCAAGAGCCATCATTGTTATTACCACAGTATCAGCAGCTATTATGGAGCTGATAGACACTTCTATTGTAAATGTTGCCTTAAATGACATTTCAGGAAGCTTAGGCGTAAGTATTGAAGACGTAAGTTGGGTCATCACTGCGTATGCAATTGCCAATGTAATTATTATTCCACTTACCGGATTTTTAGCAGAATATTTTGGACGTAAAAATTATTATATCGTTTCGATGATCATTTTTACAGCAGCCTCTTATTTATGTGGCCAGTCAGATAGTTTAATTGAATTAATTATTTGGCGATTTGTACAAGGTATTGGTGGCGGTGCGTTATTATCTACTTCACAAGCTATTTTATTTGATGCCTTTGAACCCAAGGATCGCCCTATGGCAGCGGGTTTATTTGGCATGGGTATTGTGTTAGGGCCAACATTGGGTCCTACATTAGGAGGCTGGATTATTGAACACAATAGTTGGCCTTTAATTTTCATGATTAATATTCCTATTGGTATTATTGCTACTTTTTTATCTTTTACATTTATTGATAAAAAAGTCGGGGAAGGGAAAGGCAAGGATGCTATTAAGATTGATTATACCGGAATTATGCTATTAATGGCTGGGATTGGGTGTTTACAATATGTTTTAGAAAGAGGTGAATCGGAAGAGTGGTTTAATAGTGAAACTATTCGCTATTGTTCAGGAATTGCTGTGATAGGACTTGTTTCATTTGTATTGTATGAATTAAATATAAAACAACCTGCTGTAAATTTAAGGGTGTTGAAAAATCGGAATCTTGCTTTCACTACTATTTTTACTTTTGTAGCAGGCTTTGGATTATTTACTTCGGTATTTGTATACCCAGTATTAGCGCAAAGAATTATGGGTTATACTGCTTTTGAAACAGGTATTTCCTTATTACCTCCCACTTTGGCGGGGGTGATTATGATGCCCATTATAGGCAAATTAATGAGCAAGGGGGTGTCACCTATTCCATTTGTAATTGTTGGCTTTAGTTTATTTGCGGTATATGCTTTTTATAGTGCTGCCATGCCATTAGATGCTGGCAAATGGGATTTTTTCTGGCCATTATTAATTAGAGCATTTGGAATTTCAATGAGCCAATTGCCCTTAATTAATCAGGCAGTGGTAGGGTTGGCGCCTAAGGATTATGCAGCAGGAATATCCTTAAATAATATGATTCGCCAATTAGGGGGGGCCTTCGGAATTGCCATGGCAAATAATTATGTTGCTAGACAATATTTCGAACACCGTTCAAATTTAATTGCTAATATGCCTTCAGATGGAGCGCAATGGCAGGAAAGGGTAACGGCTGTTACACAAGGCATTGCTGCTAGAACAGGAGACTTGCATGGTGCCACACAAAGAGCTTATAAAATGATAGACATGTCTGTAGATAGACAAGCTTATTATTTATCTTATTTGGACACCTTTAGGTTGGTGGGTATTTTCTTTATCGTGGTCATTCCATTGGTATTCTTTTTAAGAACCAATAAGAAGTTGGATAAATCGGCTGCAGAAGCGGCCGCTGAAGCACATTAAAATAAATGTTAGTATACTTTTAAAGTAATCGAGATATGAAAAAAATAGTTTTATGTATGGCAGTTCTAGTAGGTAGTTACACTACTACTTTTGCGCAAAATTTAATAAATGGAGAGCTTAAAAATTTATTAAATCAGTCATTGCAATATTTCCCTAAAGTAAAGGAAGTACAACAGTCGGTGCAATTGGCCGAAGATAAACTTGCTTTGACGGAATTGAATAAATATCCAGATGTAACCATTGACGCTAGTTATGCTTATGTACAACCTAAAATAGAAGTGGCTTTTGGTGAAAAGACTTTTCAATTTGCACCAGTACATAATGTTTCTGGCGCTTTAAATGGAAGCTATACTTTATTTGATTTTGGTCGTTTACAAACCAATATTCAAAAGGCTAAACTTGAATTACAAACAAGTAAGCATGTTGCCGAACAATTAAAGCACAGTTTATTCTTTCAAATAAGTCAATTGTATTATCAAATTATATATGCTAAAAAAGCAATTGAAATACAAAATCAAGTACTACAATTACTTACAGAAAATAAAATAATAATAGAGACGCAATTAAAGAATGGCAACGCTATACAATTAGATTTACTTACCATACAATCTAAAATTGATAACGAACTTAATAGAAAAATTGATCTTGAAACGAATGTGCAAAAACTACTTAATTTATTAAATTACGCTACAGGTGTTTCTACTATTTCTGAAGGGCAGTTAAGCATTGCTTTAAAAAATTATACCCTAGAGGATGCGATGCAAATGGCTTTACTACATAATCCAAGTATTGCCATTGCAAAAGATAAAGTAAGTGTTTCGAAAACAGATGTTGCTATTACTAAGTTAAATGAACGACCTTATGTAGGCCTGAAAGCCAGTGTGGGCTCAAGAAACGGCTACCTGCCTCAAATACAAGATCCTCGTTTTAATTATAATGCCGGGGTAGGCTTTTCGGTGCCATTGTTTAATGGGGGCAAAACAAAGCAACAAATTAAAATTCAAGAACGAAGCCTGGCTTTGAATGAAACCAATGTCGTATCACAAATTCATGATTTTGAAAAAGATATTCAAGCCGCTTTAATAGATATTAAAAGCAATGAAAGCAGAATAAAAAATGCAGCTACTCAAATTGAGCAAGCTGCATTAGCACAAAAATTAAGTGTAAGCAAATTAAAAAATGGAACGGCTACTCCTATTGAAATAACTTCTACTAATGCAGATTATCAAAGGGCTTTATTGAATCAATTACAATATCAATATCAACTTTGTAATGCACAATTAGAATTGATTAAATTAATGGGCGTTGAATTAGTCGACTAAAAATCGGCATAATCACGAGCGCTCATTAATACTGTTTCATTTCTATTGACAGAATTTAAGTATTCTGGTGCTGCTGAAATCTTTTTCCAAAGTGGCGCGTCCACAAATGATTTCCAATGTGCATTGCGGTCTTCCATATTGTTAAAGCTTGTCATGTAAATTAAATTAGGCATTCTGCTTCCCGCAATTACTTTCGAATAAAAAATGGCGTTAAAATTAAGATTAGCAAAAAGGGTCACTTCTCCTCCTTCATTAAACATATGTACTTTTCTTAAATGCATGTCTTCTGTAGGGCTTTCATAACTTCTATATTCATAAACGCGACTACTAGATTTAGTTAAACTTGAAGTTGTAACATATTGAGGTTGAAATTTAAAAGCCCTTGTTAAAATCTTTTCAATACGATTATAAGGCAAGCTACTATCGGCACTCTCTAAATGAATAATAGCTTCATTGCCCATAGGATCTAGTTGTTCAATTTTTTGATCCAGCTCATCTAATTTTTCAATAGATCTGAAAGGAATCCAAACATATAACCTTTTATCTGCTGCAGTATCGTTATCTAAGGGCGCGAATACCCCTACTTTATTAATTCCATTTTGGTGTAAATAGGGCAAGAAAGTTGTTTTTAAATAAGTATCAATATTGGCTATTTGTTTTGAAGTAGCACAATGGTATACTTGAATTAAGTAATAATCACGAGGTGTTGATTTTGCAAAGTTTAGGCTATTGATAGTATTCGCAAAATTTACAGCGGCAATAAGCATAAAGGCTATGCTAATCATTAATCTTTTCATATGTTTTACATTTATGGTTCTTTGTTTAGTGTAACAAAGTGTTTTGATAATAGTTGGTTTGTTTATTCTTATTCAAAAGTAGGCCTTTAGCTTCTTTTAATTGAATTCTATTAACTAATTTTTTGATTAAATGTTTTGGATAGATTATATTTAATTATAATTAGTGAGCTATGCAAAAAACCAAAACTGATATCATCTCTTTCGTCTTAATTACTTGCTTGTTTTTTTTATGGGGCTTTGCGCATAATTTAGATCCTATTTTAATACCGCATTTAAAAAAGTCATTTACCCTAACGACTACACAATCAACTTTAGTAGATTCATCTGTTTTTGTGGCTTATTTTTTTATGGCTCTTCCAGCAGGGTATATTATGAAAAAATGGGGGTATAAAACCGGGATTATAGCAGGATTATTATTATTTGCTGTTGGTTCTTTCTTATTTGTTCCAGCCGCTAATAATCAATCATATAATTATTTTCTATTTGCCTTGTTTGTTATTGCCTGCGGTTTAACCATTTTAGAAACAGCGGCAAATCCCTATGCCTCTTCCTTAGGTGATCCATCTAGTGCAACACAACGCTTAAACTTAGCACAATCTTTTAATGGCTTAGCTGCAGCATTGGCCCCAGCTATTGGCGCTAGAATTATCTTAACCAAAGGCTATAGTAGTGAAGAATTAGGTTCTATGACGGTTGTAGCACAAAAAGCAGCATTAGCAGCAGAAGCATACACCGTTAAAACACCCTATACCATTTTAGGCATTATACTATTAGTGATAGCCTTCTTGTTTTTTAAAATTAAGTTACCAGATATAAGAGAAAAAAATGGAGCGATGCAAAATCGAACTATATTAAATACTTTTAGACATTCGCATTTAACATGGGCTGTCATTGCTCAGTTCTTTTATGTAGGCGCGCAAGTATGTGTATTAAGTTTGTTTATTTTATATGCAACACAATCTGCTCATATTTCAGATATACAAGCTGCTGATTACTTAAGTATGGGTGGATTAGCTTTTTTAGTAGGCCGTTTTTTAGGCACAGCATTAATGAAATATTTTCTTCCTAGAAAATTATTAACTTTTTATGCTATTGTATGTGTGCTATTATGTGTAGTAGCCATTTTAGCAAAAGGCATGATCACGATTTACGCATTAATAGCCATTTGTTTTTTCATGTCTATCATGTTTCCTACTATATTTTCATTGGGAATTCAACAATTGGGTCCAGATACAGAAATGGCAAGTAGTTTAATTGTCATGTCTATCGTAGGAGGTGCTGTGTTGCCGCGCATCTTTGGAGTGATAAGCGATGCTACTGGAAATATACAAATGGGTTATATCGTTCCTCTTGTTGCCTTTGCAGTAGTGGCTTATTTTGGATGGAAGGGAAGTGTTGTCAAACAATAGCTTTCTTAATGCTTGTATATTTTTCCATCTTTCATAACCCAATCAATATTTTGCAATACGGAGATATCTTTTGTAGGATCTTTTTTAATGGCTATGATATCAGCAAAAGCGCCTTCTTTTATTTCACCAATTTTTCCTTGCATACCCAATAGTTCAGCAGCAGTAGTGGTAGCAGTTTGTATGGCTTGTATTGGTGTTAAGCCCCATTCAACAAAATAAGTAAAGTCTTTTGCTTGCGGTAAACTCCAATCATAACCTCCTATATCAGTTCCATAGGCTAATTTAACCCCCATAGCAATAGCCTTTTTAAAAGTAGATTGTATTGATTGCTTGAAATATAAATTGATAGGGCTTCCCATTTTAGCACGACCTTCTGCTACATATTCATTTACAAATAAGGTAGGACACCAATAAACACCTTTTTCTACCATAAGTTTCATACATTCTTCATCCATTCCACTTCCATGTTCAATGGAAGTGGCTCCAGCGTGAATAGCACCTAAAATGCCATCTCTTGTCATTGCATGGGCAGCAAGTTTTTTTCTACTGCGTATTGTTTCATCTCCTATAGCATTTATTTCCTCATTTGTGAAATTAGGCAAAGACCTAAAGGATCCATCCGCTAATTTATAGTAACCTCTATCGGCGTAAATTTTAATCCAATCTGCCCCTTGTTCAATTTGTTGTCGAACAGCTCTTCTTGCTTCATCCGCTCCAGTAATTTCTTGTAATCCTTTAGGTAGATGTAATTCCCAAGCATAATCAGAAGTCTTTATGGGATAGTGTCCGGTGGTATTAATAGCTAAAGTAGATACAAACATTCTTGGTCCCCCAATCACACCTTTATTAATTGCTTTTTTAATGTCAACATCTGCAAAGCCTGCACCTTCAGTACCAAGATCACGAATGGTGGTAAAACCATTTAAGAGTGATTGCTCAGCGCTTCTTGTTGCTCTAATAGTTCTATAGGGAATAGATTCCTTTAAAATTTGTACATCATAATCTTCCGAAGTTATATCTGCCTGAAGTAATACATGCGTATGGCAATCTATTAATCCTGGCATCACAAAATAATCGCTTAAATTAATAACAGAATCTGCTTGTATTGGGCTGCTACTAATAGAAATAACCTGATTGCCTTTAATTAAAATGTGTTGATTTTCTTTTACTACACCTGTTTTACTATCTAGTAGTTTACCACAGTTAATAACATATGTTTTTTGCGCGCTTAAAGAAGCACTAATAAAAATTGTAAAAGCTAGTAAGAATTTATGCATAAATTATTATTTTATAAAATTATTTTTCTCCATCCATTTTTTTAATAAGTCAGGCCAATATACCTCACTGGTTGTATTTTTCATACCAAAACCGTGACCACCTTTTTCAAATAAATATATTTCGGCAGTAACATTATTTGCTATTAATTTATCATAATAGTTAGTTGCATTTGAAACTGGCACTGCATCGTCATCTTTGGCATGTACTAAAAAAGCCGGAGGAGAATTTTTTGTTACTTGTTCTTCATTGCTAAAATAGTGTATGGCTGTTTGGGTAGCTTCATTGTTAGCGTCTCCAATTAAATTAATTCTTGAACCTGCATGCCCATTGGGCCCAAAGCTAATTACAGGATAAATAAGAATTTGAAAATCGGGTCTTAATGAAACAGCGCCTGGGTTTTCAATCTTAAGGTCATTGTAATGAGTGGCTAGGCTTGCTGCTAAATGCCCGCCAGCAGAAAAGCCCATAACACCAATTTTGTTTTTATCGATACCCCAGCTAGCTGCATTGGTTCTTGCCAATAACATAGCTTGTTGCACATCTTGTAAAGGCGCAATAGTTTTATCTTTTTGGTTAGCGGTATTAGGTATTCTATATTTTAAAACAATAGCATTCACGCCAATACTATTAAAGTATTTTGCAAGATCAACCCCTTCGTGTCCTGCAGCCAAAATGAAATAGCCCCCACCTGGACAAATAATAACACAAGGCCTCCTCTGATTGTCATTGGCTACTCTAAAATATTGATAAGTGGGTATAGATACTTTTTCAATAATTAAAATACCCGTTTGTTCGCTTGCAGATTCTACATTGGTTGTTGAAATATTATTAGGGATATTCTTATACAAAGGCAGATACTGCGCAAAAGAGATAGACATATGTATGAATGTTAAACAAATTAATAATCCCAATTTTTGTTTTGTAAAATTGCTCATTTTTTAATTATTATTTTGAACCTTGAATGAGTAAAGTGTAAAAATTAATACATTTTTGAAAATCACTTATTAATAATCTTTCATCAATGCCATGATACCCTTTTGCATTAGTCATGGGTGTAAAATTTATGACGCCATCACTAATTTCTCTATAATTTCTTGAATCGGTAGCGCCTACCATTAACATAGGTGCAACTATAACGTCTTCTACCACTGCATTTATTGCCTGCTCTACTCTTTTAAAAGCTTTACTATTTACATCGGTAGTAGGGGAAGGTAAAGTGCTGTAATTATGGTAGTAGGTAATTTTAATATTGGTGTCATTCATGCTTTTTTCAACAAAATTGTAAACATCTTGTTGTGTTTCGCCTGGTAAAATTCTGCTGTTTACATAAGCGGTTGCAAAAGTCGGAATCACATTGTCTCTTACCCCGCTATTAAAAATTGTTGGAACAATCGTAGTTCTGACCAAGGCATTAGAAGTAGGCTCTTCCGATAAGCTATTGATTACTTGTCTTTCAAAAAGCCACATATTGGAAAGTGTCATTTTTTTCCAAAAATTATCGGTGTATCCACTTACTCTTTCCAAATAGGCTTTAATAGGAGGGATTAATTTTGCAGGCATTTTGTTTTCTCGCAAATTATAAAGCCCTTTACTTAAAATATCAATGGCAGTTGAGTTAGCAGGAATAGAAGAATGACCTCCCGCTTTTTGAGCAGTCAAAATTAAAGTGACGTAGCCTTTTTCGCCCACCCCTATTGAAGCTATAGGTCTTTTCACATCTTTCATTTCTTCTGTTGATATTTCACCCCCCTCGTCTACTACTATGTCAAATCTTTTATGCAATGTTTTAAAATATTTTACCACCGCTGTGGCACCATTGCCGCTAGATTCTTCATCTGCACCAAAACACAACAGAATTGTTTGTTTGGGTTGAAATCCTTTTGCTAATTGTGCTTCGGTGGCTTCTAAGATGCCTATCATACTTGACTTATCATCTAGCACTCCTCTTCCCCATATATAGCCTTCTTTTACTTCTCCACCATAAGGAACTGCATGCCATAATTTTACTGCAGAAGCTTCTACTGGAACAACATCGTAATGTGCCATTAAAACCATCGGTAATATACTAGTATCAGTTCCTTTCCATTCGTAGATATAATTGAAACTATCAATAATAGTTCTAGGTAAATTTTTATGTATTAAAGGGTAGGATGTTTCTAAAAATTTTCGATACGTTAAAAAAGTGGCGGTATCAAATTGGTAATCATCATTTGGCGTTTCAGTTTGAATTTGAATCGCTTGGCTCATATGGGCAATAGCATTGGTTGGGAAAGCCTCTAATGGCATACTTTTTTGGTGCGCTCCTGGTGTATTTGTTATTGTTTTTACGAATACAATGGCTATAATTACGATTAGTCCAATCCCCAAAAAGCCTAATATTTTTTTCATATAAAACGGTTTACTTTTATCCTGTAATATACAAAAACTAGTCTATAAAATAAAAGCACCCCAAGTAAAAAACCGGGGTGCTTTGCAGGGCGAATGCCTATTTCTATTTTTTTAATACCTTATTGTTCCCAGCCACGTCTTTTACTTACTTCATGACGCATTTTGTACAAAAATTCTCTTTCAACGCGTAAGGCTTTATTCACTCTTTCATCCGTTTTTAAAACAGGTAGTAAGTCAGCTCTATATTTTTTTCTAGCATCTAGCATTGATTCTTGTAATAGAATCTCATCGTTCATTTTAGTTTTTATAATGTCTTGAATCATTTTTTTATGCGCTTCATAAACAGGCCAGAAAGCCTCTGCTTCTGTAGTAGTTAATTCTAAATTTTTTGTAATAAATTGAATTTTAAATAATTCAATTTTTTCTTTTTGTTCAGGTCTTAACCTTTCTTCCATTCTAGGTCCACGACGATCATCTTCATCTCTTCGATCATTGCGTTGTCTCTCTCTTTGATTTTCTCTAGGCGGAGGAGGAGGAGGTCTTCTTTCTGGATTGGGTTGTGCAATTGCAACGGTGTGCATTACAATACTTATCAGTAAAAAAAATATTATTTTTTTCATTTGTATAAAGTGTTTTTAATTTCTTCAATTTGATTTTCATCTAAAGTAGAAAGTCTTGTATTTTCTTTATTCATCTGGCTTTGTACATCTATTTCAGCAATCCATTCATTGGTATCAACATATGCTTCTATTTCTTCACTTGATAAATCTTGTATGGAAATAGGCGCTGCAACAATGGAAGCGGCGGTTTTTTTATTTACAGAATTATTTAGAAATATAAATGAACCACCTACTATAATAATGACAGCTGCTGCAATGGCTACTCTATTTAATGGTTGCATAAATGAAGGCAAGAAAAATAGGGTAGCATTCCTTTTTTCCTTTTGTTGCCTTTTTTCATTTTCAATTCGGCTCATCACCTTTTCAGGGAATGATTCAAAGTAATTAAAAGGAGCATCTGTTTTAGACAAGTTAAATTGGCTTAAACTTTGTTTGTTTAACAATGTTTCGGCCCATTGGCGGTCTTGTTCTAAAGTAGTATCCTTGTTCATTTGTTCCATAGCGTTATTTTGACTCATATTTATGCATTAAGTTTAAAGCTTTTTGATAAATCCTTCTACTTTTTTTACTGCTTGGTGGTAATTGGCTTTGGCCCCGCCAATTGTTGTTCCAACAATAGTTGCAATTTTTTCGTAATCAAAGCCCTCGTAATAGCGCAACATAAACACAACCTTCTGTTTTTCAGGCAGTTGGCTAATGGCGCGGTCTAGGCCTATTTGAATTTCAGTACTTTTTGGGCTATCGGAGCTGGCAGTAGCATTTTCATAGTCTAATAAGTCATTATTAGTCAGGGTATTTCGCTGCTTTTGCTGTTTTTGAATATAATTAAGGGTTTCGTTATAGGCGATTCTAAATAGCCAGGTAGTAAACTCACTTTCCATTTTAAACCCATCTAATTTATTCCATATTTTAATCCAAACCAATTGAGCAATGTCATCTGCATCAGCATGATCAAGGACCATTCTCTTTATCTGATAATATACTTTTTGCTGATGTTTATGTAGAAGTGAAGTAAAATTAGCTTCTCTGTTGATAGATTGCTGAAATTGAATAATTAATTCTTGATCACTTGACATAGTATGATAAATGTAACAAATACTTTTAAGTATTTGCAGATAATTTTTCACCTGTCTTCTATTTTGAGAATTAGGCTATTTTGACTAATTTGTATTGTATACAAACAGAAAAGATTTCCATTTAAATTTATCAAAAATCATTTTATGAAGTGCCTAAGAATTTATTTATTAGTATTCGTTGTTTTTATTGCAGGAAAATCTTGGAGTCAAGACATGATGCAAATTATTTCTAAAACAGAAACAGAGCGCATTGAAAAATATTTATCATCTGATGAATTAGAAGGACGTAAAACATTTAGTAAAGGTATTGATAAAGCAGCTGCATTTATTGCTAATGAGTTTTCTCAAGCCGGGTTAGCAACTTTTAAAAATAGCGGAAGTTATTTACAATCCTTTTCAAGAATGTCTGCAAAGTTTATTACTGCTTCAGGAAATTTTGATGGAGCTACTATTGATGTAAAAAATATAATTGTAGTAACCCCTCAACCAAACTTTTCTATAACAGAAACAAGTGGGTATGAAGTGGTGAAAGTTAATAAGGAAGATAATTTAGGCACCACTACCAGAAAATATATTAGCGCTGGCAAAAATTATCTTGTACTGGTTGATGAATCTTTTGCACCCAATTTTAATCGCTTAACTAATTTAAAATCTAATTTAACCGAAAATCAAAAATCGGTTGTATTTGTTTTGAGTAATGTAACACCTACAAAATTCACAATTGAGGCAACACATAAAATAGAAACACTTTCTTTAGCCAATGTGATTGCGGTTATTCCAGGTAAGTCGCTTTCTAATGAGTATGTAATTTTTTCAGGTCATTATGATCATTTAGGTATTAATAGTGCGAGAGCGGTTAATGGAGATAGTATTTACAATGGCGCCAATGATGATGCAGCAGGTACCACTGCAATGATTATGCTTTCAAAGTATTTCCAAAAACTAAACAACAATGAGCGCACATTAGTTTTTGCTGCATTTACAGCAGAAGAAGTGGGAGGTTTTGGCGCACAGTATTTTTCAAAACAATTTGATCCTATAACAGTAAAAGCAATGTTTAATTTAGAAATGATAGGCACTGAAAGTAAGTGGGGTAAAAATAGTGCCTATATCACTGGCTATGAGAAAACTGATATGGGAGCAATTTTACAAAAGAATTTAGCTGGAACGCCTTTTACTTTTTATCCAGATCCTTATACCGATCAAAATTTATTTTACAGATCAGACAATGCTACTTTAGCACGTTTGGGCGTGCCTGCTCATACCATCTCTACCTCTAAAATGGATAGTGAGCCCAACTATCACAAACCAAGTGATCAATTTGAAACACTAGATATGGATAATATGAATGAAATAATTAAAGCCATTGCGAAAAGCGCTCAAACTATTATAGCAGGGAAAGATACACCTACAAGAGTAGACACTGCTCAGTTAAAATAAAAGGCTTTAAAAATTATAAAAAATAGGTAGAACATGAAACAAATCATTTTAATTTTAATAGCCTCCTTCGTTTTGACAAATTCTTATGCGCAGGATACGACCAGTATAAAAAAGGTAATACAGAATATGTTTATTGCCATGAAAAATAGTGATACTGTATTGTTAAGATCTTGTTTTGCTACAAACGCTGTCATACAAACGATACAATCAACTGCTACTGGAGCAGATGTTAAAGAAGCACCCTTACAGTCATTTTTAAATAGTATAGGTAAATCGGCAGCGGGAACAATTGATGAAAGAATAGTTTTTGATAAAATCTTAATCAATAAAGAATTAGCAAGCGTGTGGACGCCTTATCAACTTTATATTAAAGACAAATACATGCATCAAGGAGTAGATTCTTTTCAAGTGGTTTTTACCAAAGAGGGTTGGAAAATACAATACCTAATTGATACACGTTATCCCTAGGAAGTACAAATTTTAATGCTTAGCCACTTCTAGTAAAAATTCTTGTGGGCGATTGGTAGTAATATATGTAATGCCTTGTGCTTCTAATGATTTTAAATCATTGATAGTATTTACGGTCCAACTGCCCAACATTAAATCAAACTCCTTTGCCTTTGATGCTATTGTAGGGTTTTTCTGAAAGTTGTAATAATAATAATTTATACCATTAAACGCTGCAGCTGTAATCTCTTCTACTGTTTTGTTATTTTCAAGATAAAGGACGATTGCTTTAGGATTTACTTCTTTAATCCATTGAAGTATTTTAAAACTAAAACTGATATAAACAATCCTTTTCTCTATTTTCATTTTCTTCGCTAGGGCCAATACCTGTAGTGTAGTTGTTTTATCTACATTTGAATCAATAATGCCTTGCTTAATTTCACAGATAAGAAGTGTATTGTGTTTTTCCTTCGTGCCTGCTGCAAAGTAAGAGGAAAGGGTAGGTAGGTCTTCTCCATTTGAAAGCTTTTTGTTATTTAACTCGGCATAGGTTTTTAATTCAATAGTATCTTCATGAAATTTTGGATCATGATTCACTACCAATTGACCATCCTTCGTCCTTCTAACATCAAACTCACTCCCATAACAGTTTAAAGCAATTGCTTTCTCTAAAGAAGCTATAGAATTCTCGGGCAAATTAAACTCTTGCCAAGCACCTCTATGTGCAATAATTTTTGTGCTTGTTTGTCCCTTTGTCTCTACCATACAAAATAGTATTATGGTGAATAGAAAAATAGCCTTGGTATTTGTATACATAAATATGATTCTTTAATTTATAGGGCTTCAAATTCGCCTTTATCTGTATTTTTTTTAACCTTATCAGCTTCAAATATTTTTCCATTCATGGCAATGTACACCCCCGGAGTTAATATTTGTACAAAGGCCAAAGCGCTTCCTAAATTAAATAATCCATCAGAACTGCCAAATTTATAGGGCACCATTGCCCCTGTTAGCACAATTGTTTTACCAGCGCAATGTTTGGATAAATACGAAGCAGTAAGTGTCATGGTATCAGTGCCATGGGTAATTAATATTTTATCTTCTTTCGCTTCCATACAAGCCACTGCAATTATTTTTCTATCTTCTTCTACAAAGTCTAAACTATCTTTCATCATTAGAGTAGCAATTGATAAATCTAGTCCGCTTCTTCCTAGTTGCAACATTTCATGCAAATGAGTTTCTTTAAAAAATAAATTTCCATTTAACTCATTATATTCTTTATCAAAAGTACCTCCCGTAACAAAAACTTTTATAGTAGTAGGCATAGAAAATTATTTTTGATGAAAACTTTCGCCTATAAATGAAAGTGCGTCAATAATGCCAGTTCTCCAATAGGTCCAATTATGCGCACCATCTCTCATTCTAAATTCATGGGGTACATTTTTAGTTGTCAATGCAATATGTAATTGCGCGTTGCCAATGGTTAAAAAATCGTCATCGCCACAATCAATCCAATATTTAACAGCAGATAATTCTTCTTTTGTCTTTTTTTCAATAATGCCTAAGGGGCTATTCGCTAACCACGCTGGAGTGAGTCTGTCTTTACCTTTTAAATTCTTGCCCATTGAACTTCCAAATAGGGTTGTAAACATATCATCACGCATGGTCATAACATCATTATCTGTCCATACAGCTGCGCTTAAGGGCGCTGCTGCTGCAAATAAAGTTGGATACTTTAAGGCATACAATAAAGAACCATATCCACCCATTGATAAGCCTGCAATGGCTCTAAATCTTTTCTCAGCCTTTACCTTGAAGGTTTTTTCAATATGCGGAATTAACTCCTTAATAAAAAAGTCCTCATAATTTAAATTGCCATCTGCGGCATTAATATAAAAACTAGTAAAGCCATCAGGTGTTACAATAATCATTGGAGGAATCTTACCAGTTTTAATGGCGTCATCTGCCAATCGATTAATTTCTCCAAATTGAATCCATCCGTCATCGGCATCACCATAGCCATGTAATAAATAAGTGACAGGGTAAGCACGTTCGCTTGTATAATAATCACTTGGTAAAAAAATAGAATAATGCACTTCTTTATTTAAGATGGCGCTTTTAATAACTTGTTTTTCTTTTACGAAACCTTGTGCAAAGCTGCCAATCACCATTGAGAAGATAAATAGAAATAAGAATACTATTTTTTTCATAAAGTTTAATTTAGATATTTTTAAATGTTTAATTTTTTTGTAGATATACTTTTAAAAGCACAATACCTTTTTTGTTTCTTGTAATATATATTTAATAAGTGTCATCATTTATTTCTAACCAATAACCATCAGGGTCTTGTAGCCAAATTTGATGCACTCCATCAACACGAGTGGTAATGGCATTTTTGTTACCACTTACATCTTCAAATAGCCAATGGGCTGCCTTTAGCTTTTCTATAAACAAATTAAATTCGGGCTCCGTAAAACAAGTGTGTTGATTTTTATAATATTCTTTTTTTTCAGTAGCGCCTTGAATAACATGTAACATGCTATGATCGCTCGTCTTGTACCAAATATGATGACCATCGTGAAAAGGCTCGGCAACGGAATCTAATCCAATAATTTTACTATAAAAATTTCCCGTTTTTTCCATATCTATCACGAAAATTGCTGTGTGATTGATATGAACCTTTGTATTTTTTTGTTGCGCATTTAGCTGTAAGGACAAAATGAGCAAGAAGAGTAAGCTTATATTTTTCATATATGATTATTAATTTAAAAACCTAAGATACAAAAAACAAAGCGCTGCCTGAAGAATGTTTTATGAGCTAGTTTTTATGATTAATCGGCTTATCAAACATGTCAAATTTATCCAAGCCAGGATTGTCGGAAATGGCTTTTTCTTGGACTTTATAGGCCTTCGAATGGGGAAGATTACCTTCTATCGCATTTGGCTTAAAGGCAACAGGGCCAATGATATTGAGGGCCTTGCTTAAATATGTTTCTGTGGGGTCGCCTAAGAGCTTATAAGGAAGGATGTCATCCACTATAGTATAGTCTGGCATAAATCCATTGACTGTGCCATAATCTGATTGATCCAATGAATTTAAAATTTTAAACGTGATGGGTTGTAATCCATAATTCCATCTTTTATTTTCATCTGTAATGGTAAAAGAGCCTACATTTTTTCCATAGGTATGCTCGCCAATTAAAATCACATTCATAAAGGGCTTTAAATTATTTATAATAAGTTCACTAGCAGAAGCAGTATTACCAGAGGTTAAAATAAATACTCTATCCAAGGAACCAATATTATTAGGCTCCATTTTAAAATTAGTTACAAAGGGGGCATTTCCATATTGCTTGGTTAATTCTTTCGTATATGAATCATTATACATTTTTTTATTCATGACTTTATCAACCTTACTTCCTAAGTCTTTTACTATTAAAGTGGTTAATAAATCTGAATTGGTGACATAGCCTCCGCCATTATACCTTAAGTCAATCACTAATTCATTGACACCACTATTTTTAAATCGGCCAAATACAGCTCTCAAACTATCGTCATAACTAATTAAGAATTGTAAATAAGCTAAGTAGCCCACTTTCTTACCACTCCATTTAATAACAGTATCTAATAATATGGGGTTCGTTTGTAATTCAGCCTTAGTAACGGTTATGTATGTGTTAGTACTACTAAATACTTTATTATTATAAGCCCCTAATCCTAATTTTAAAGTTTGATTTTGAAGCGCCGAACTATAATTAGCAGAAGTAATAGTTTTATCATCTACTGTTAAAATGATATCACCTCTCTTTAAACCTTTTTGCTCTGCAGGACTTCCTTTTAATACATAAGATATTACTAAGGCTACATTTACTTTTGCTTCATCGGTATAAAAAGCATTAATCCTTATTCCTAAAACAGTATTGATACCATTTAATTGATTTATTAAATTACTGGAACTACTATCTATCCAAGAAAACCGATCTGTAATAGGATAATTATTAAGAACGGTATAAAAATAATCCATTGGATTAATACTCGAATTTGTTTTTGCTAAAGCAGGCATATTGTTTGACCATAAATAATAGGCGGTCATATTTTCATGCACCCAAGTATTCACATCTGCATTAGTGTATTTTGTGGAAGTCGGTTTTGAAGCATCTGGCATGGTTGTAATTGATTTATTACAAGCCACCGCAGCCATCACTATAAATATAACAAACCCTTTTTTCATAATCCTTTCTCTTTTACATCCTAAATTTAATATAATTATATGGATGTATATTTTAATTCACTTAATTTTGTATTAAATACACAGTTCCTTAAAGCAGTTAATTACACGTTATGAAAAAAATCATCATCTCCCTAGTTTTTATAGCGTTCTTAATAACAGGAATAGCCCAAAATGACGATTCTTACACCCGTTCTATAAATGATTGGCATAAGGCACGTATTGCTGAATTAAAAACACCTTCTAGCTGGTTAAATTTAGAAGGACTTTTTTGGCTACATAAAGGGGCTAACACCATTGGTAAGTCAAAAGGGAATGATTGTAGGTATGATAATATTCAATTCCCTGATCAGCTTGGAAAATTTATGTATGCAGGAGATTCTGTCATGTGGGTAAATGACCCAAAGTATTCAATTAGAATTAATGGCAATGTCATAAATGGAACAAAACCAGTAAAAGTATTCTCCAAAAAAGAGGAAAATATTATCATGTCTTGGTCTCATTTTAGTTGGGCCGTAATAAAAAGAGAAGATAAAATGGGAATCAGGTTTAGAAACTTGGAAGCAAAAACATTAAAAGAATTTAAAACTATTAATCGTTTCCCAGTAGATTCAATGTGGCGGATAAAGGCTACTGTTTTGGCGCCGGTGAAAAGTTTATTAATGATTACCAATGTGCTAGGTCAAACAACTGCCTTAAAAAGTGCGGGTAAATTGCTATTTAGCTATGAGGACAAAGAATACACATTAGATGTCATTGATGAAGGAGGGCCTTCTTTATTTATTGTTTTTGCAGATCAAACAGCAGGTGAAAGCACTTATGCTGCAGGTAGGTTTATAGATATACCCAAGCCTGATGCTTCAGGAAATACGGTGATTGATTTTAACAAAGCCTATAATCCACCTTGTGTTTTTACGCCTTTTGCTACTTGTCCATTACCCCCAGCACAAAATAGATTGAAACTTTCAATTACAGCGGGCGAAAAAAATTATGGTCATCATTAATTCGACCATTACCTTTGGTAGAAGATGACAAATTTGCAATCTATACAACCAACCATTGCCATCATAGGATTAGGTTATGTAGGTCTACCTTTAGCAGTAGCCTTTGGGGCTAAATATCCGGTTATTGGTTTTGATATAAATGAAGCAAGGGTAAAGGATTTAATGAGTGGCAAGGATGATACTTTACAATGCACTACAGCAGAAATTAATAATACGAATCATTTACAATTTAGTGCTACACTTTCTTCTATTGCTTCAGCAACTATATTTATTATAACAGTGCCTACTCCGGTAGATACTGAGAAACGCCCCCATTTAAAACCTTTATTGGATGCGTCTTCAATGGTTGGTTCGGTATTAAAAAAAGGAGACATTGTTATTTACGAAAGCACTGTGTATCCCGGTTGTACTGAAGAAGATTGTGTTCCTATTTTAGAAAAAGAAAGTGGACTACAATTTAATATTGATTTTTATTGCGGGTATTCGCCTGAAAGAATTAATCCAGGAGATAAAGTACATACGCTTACTACCATTCAAAAAGTTACAGCAGGTTCTACTCCCGAAATTGCTAATATAGTTGATGATTTATATGCAAGCATTATTACTGCTGGCACACACAAGGCTTCTAGTATAAAAGTGGCCGAAGCTTCAAAGTCAATAGAAAATGCACAACGTGATATCAATATTTCTTTTGTAAATGAACTAGCACTTATTTTTGATAAAATGGGTATAGATACCAATGAAGTATTAGCTGCCGCTGCAACTAAATGGAATTTTTTACCCTTTAAGCCAGGTTTAGTAGGCGGACATTGTATAGGTGTGGATCCTTATTACTTAGCACATAAGGCTAGTAGCTTAGGGTATCATCCGCAAGTAATCTTATCGGGTCGAAATGTGAATGATCAAATGGGTGCCTTTGTTGCAAACAAAGTCATTCAATTATTCGAAGGAAAAAATAGACAAGTTAAAGGGGCAAAGGCATTGTTGTTAGGAGTGACATTTAAAGAAAATTGTCCTGATATAAGAAATTCAAAAGCCTTTGAAATTTATAAACTATTAGAAGACGCAGGCTTTGATGTTAGTGCCTTTGATCCATACGCCAATGCGGTAGAAGTCAAACAAAAACATCAGATAACATTAGTAACTTCTTTGGAAAAGTATGATGCAATAATTTTAGTGGTAGCGCATGACTTCTTTAAATCATTAGACTATGCAAGTCTTAAATTATCTGAGCACTGTATTATTTATGATACCAAAGCTTTCCTAGATAGAAGTATGGTAACAGCTAGGTTATAAAGCAAGTATACTTCTCCTATATTTTATTGAGGATTATAAATACGCTCCGCATTTTTAAGTACTTCATTTTTGTCTAAGGTCATTTTCTTGAGCTGCTGTGCTTGATACATGGCACGTTGATCTGCATAGTGCGCATCACCCTTATTAGAACTAGCTCCAAATGTATTGACAGTTTCAATGAGTGGAAGACTACCATCTTTTGGGAAACGCACAAATCCAATATAAGCATCACCGCTATTCATTTTTCTTTGTCCTGCTCCATAAGGCTCTGCCATGACAGCTGCTAATACATCGGGCATACCGCCTTGTGGCCAATTTTCATCGCCTCTTACTAATCTTTGCACCTCACCTAATGAAACATTCAAACGATTATAATTTTTCATTAAAAAATCATAAATATATTGATAGGTAGCTACTGCTTCTTTTATGGTTAGCTTATCATTTTTTCTTCCTTCCATAATTTTGGGAATTTCATAGTAGGCTAGGTTATAAATGAGCGCACCGTTACTTTCGGCAATAGCATTATGGTCCCAGTTTTTTAAAGCTTTAATAAGCGGTGCAAGTGTGGGGTAACTATTCTCCTCTACTAAAAACATACTATCTGCGGTATAACCATAGGGGAATAAGATGGTGGCAGGAAGTTGTCTGTCAAATTTAATGCGTTGTAAATCGGCGTAAGATATTTTATCCAATGGATTTATTAAATCCATAGCGCGTTTACTTCTATTGTCGTGGTATAATTCGTAACCATCATTTGGATCAAAATTTTTCGGATTCAAATTTTCATTCTCAGCGGTAGCTAAAAAAGGAGAATGATTCATATTAATTAAGTAACCACTTTTTGGATTTGTATATTGTGGAAATTCATTCAATGGTTTAAAAGTATTCCAAAGGGTGGCTTTAGTATTGCCTGGTAAGGTAGCATTCCAGTGATAACTTGTATCTGGATTTCTATAGGGCATCTTTCCACTGGAGATATAAAAAATAGTATCAAACTTATCTGCATACATAATATTAAACATAGCTAAATGGTTTTGCGCCACAGCTGTTTTAAATTCTGTAAAATTTGTCGCTTTGTTCATAGCGTACCATTGTTGCAAAGCACCAGCATCCATTAAGGAGGGCAAACGCATTGAAAAGTATTCTCCTTTAGGTGTAACAGCAGTAGGCCCATAAATTGAAGTGTATGCATTTTTATAAATAGGAAAAGGAATTCCTTTTATACTTAATTTGATGCGTCTTTTTTCAAGAGGCAACCACTCGCCGTCAACTTTATAAGCATTAGGATGCGCTGCATCGGTTTGTAATTGATATACATCAATTTTATCTTGAAAATTTACTGTATGTGCCCAAGCTAAATTGGGTGTTACTCCATGAAATAGTAAAGGGGCGCCTGGAAATAAACCACCTAATATATTCCAACCTTCTTCACTTTGAACATGCGCTTCATAAAAAGCGGTAGCTCCTTCAATAGGTTGATGTGCATTAATGACCAACATATTTTCTCCAGAAGCTGATTTACTAGAATGAACTGCAATCGTATTACTGCCTTCCCCTGTAAAGCCGGCTAAGTGCGCGATAGACCCATTTAATATTTTAGGTAAAGCTCTGTCAACGCCACAAAAAACTGCCACAGAAAAAACAGTAGTCGCTAAATAATCTTCTACACTTACAGGAAAGACATTTTTATTCAACACTTTATCGGGGTGTGCTTTGGCAAAGGCTTCCAAACCTGCTAAATAGCCTTTTACTAATAAGATAAATTTGGGGTCTAAACTACTAAGTTGCGCTTCTACGGTAGCTTTTGTATTTAGCAAACCAAATACATAATCAACAGGTGCACCCTTTTTACCCATATAGGTAGCCAATTTACCCTTACCAGTTAAGATAAGGGTTTGTATGGTAGTGAAATCATCTTCGGCATGCGCCCAAGCCAAACCATAAGCTACTTCAGCATCGGTGGGTGCAAAAATATGAGGTACACCATAATGGTCTCTTGCAATGGTAATTTTATCAAGTCGTATCAATGGATTGTTGCTAGATTGAGCATGGGCGAATTGTTGCAGTAAAATACAAACTGATAATAGTAGAAGGCGCATGGATATTTTATTTAGGCTTTGTTATAATTTGACCGGTGTAATTTATAGAAACTATCTAAATTTGCAACAGTTAATAATTAAAATAGATAACAATGATTGAATCAAAAAGGTTCGGCTCTAAAAAGGCATTAATTGATATAGATGAAACCATCTGCTTTTATTCGGACAAGCGTGCTTATGAACTGGCAGAGCCTAATTTTGAAAATGTGGCTAAGATTAACAAACTATACGAGGAAGGTTGGCATATTACTTATTGGACAGGCAGGGGAGAAAGTTCAAAAAGAGATCTAAGAGCCCTAACATTAACACAACTAAATCAATGGGGATGTAAGTTTCACGATTTAATTACAGGCTATGACCCCAATGGAGGGCCTACAAAACCTAGTTTTGATTTAGTGATAGATGATAAAGCCAAAAGAATAGAAGAGCTATAGAATGATATTGAACTGGAATGATCTGGTACATTACTACTACTAAACTTAAGCATTAATGGCTTGTTTATTTTTTTTAGCGAAGGGCAGGTACAAAATCCAAAAATGAACTAAGGCAACTACTTCTAATACTAAAATATAATAAGGCCATTCTCCAATTACTAAAGGATTACTCACTTCTGGCTTGGCTGATAAATACATGTAATTAGCACCTACTATATAATTAATAATACCCACGCCAATGGCTACTATTTGTGTATAGCCTAATACCCATAACCAAGATTTTGGTCGGGGCACAAAGTTCAAATGCACAATCATGTAAATAATAACTAGTAGCATACCGCCGTGGTCAATAAAGTAAGCATAAAAATTATAACCTTCCATGCCTACGGTAAATTCAGGAGTAAGTAAAGATTGTATACCACCCGCTAAACCCCAATAGTAAAGGCATTCAGCCAACCATTGCCTATAATTAAGGAGTGTGATTATACATAAAAAATAACTAATACTACATAAATGAACAGGTAAACTTTGTTGTAGATTCCAATAACCGCTTTGGTAATTGTAATAGTTTTCGACAATATAATTAATGCAAAAAAATAAAGCTATGAATGTTGCGTAGGTTTTAGGTTGAATTTTTTTAAAATGCAATGGAGCTCTCACTACAATGGTAATAATAAGTATAACCATTACAATGCATTCCCACCAAAAAAGAGAGAAGGGTTCTATAAAAGCCGCTGGATGAAATTTTCCCATTTCCTTGCCTATAAATTGCGTATCCAAATATTTCTATAACTAATTGGGTTACCATCATCGCCATGATCTTGAAACATCAATGGTAATTTAGCTGCATGTTTTATATACTTAGGTTTCATTACCCAATCTGTTGCGCCCAATATAGTTACGTTGTTTTGAATTAATACGCCATTATGTATAACGGTAACACGTCCAGGACTTTCTAGTTCTCCATTGTCTTTAAATTGAGGCGCTGTAAAAATAATATCATAAGCTTGCCACTCTCCTGGTTTACGACTAGCATTTACTAAAGGAACATGTTGTTTATAAACCGCACCAGCTTGACCATTAGAGTAAGTAGCGTTATTGTAAGAGTCTAATACTTGAATTTCATATTTACCCATTAAATACACACCACTATTGCCTCTTGCTTGTCCACTTCCTTTTACTTCAGCAGGTTCTCTAAATTCTACGTGTAATTGACAGCTACCAAAAGATTGCTTAGTAATTAAATCACCACCCCCTTTAATATCTGTAACAGCTCCATCTGCATCCAATTTCCATCCAGCAGGGCTACCATCTTTTTTTTGAAATGCACCTAATCCATTTCCATTATACAATACAATTGCATCTGACGGTGCCTCTGCATTTGAAGTGCCTGGTGTGACCAGTGGTACATTCACCCATACTTCTAATTTAGCAGCCAAAGCCGCAATGCTATCTTGATTAAATTTAACTTGTGCATTCACCAAGCTACAGCTAGCAATCAAAGCAGAAAATAATAGAAATGTTTTTTTCATAAAATAGTTTTTAGTAAGCAATCGTTATTTGAATAGTATCTATAAAGCGGAACTCATTATCATTAATTGAATGAATTAAATGCTATAGCAATTTAATACCAATATTTTGTAACTACTAATAAAAGTGCTTAAATTTTATTGCCGGTATTACCTTTGATAAGGCCACGACAATTAGGCGAACCGCAGCTACAATTAAAGGGCTCCATGGTTTCATCTAAAAAGCTACCATAATCTAAGGTTAACTCTTCCCCTTTCTTAACCGCTCTATTAATGATTACATTTAACCCTACATAATTACAATTGGCATCACAATGATGGTTTTGAGGCGACCATTCTTCGGGTTGTAAATCCCATAGTATATACACATCTTTGCTTATTGGATAAGCGTATCTTCTAAAATTTAATTTTTCACGTTCGTCCCAATTTTCATCTACAAATTTTTTGGTAACGATGCGTTGAGATTTTTCTTCTCCTTCAAATAAAATGGTATTTTTTGGCAAGTCCCATTTTGCATACATCCCATAACCAGCAATAGCATTCCCTTTAATGGTAAAAACTTTTTCTTTTCTTCTGTATCGTGCCATACCTTCAATAATGATCCTTTCTAAAAAACCTCTTTGTCCTGCACCATCATGTAATAAAATATAATCGGCAGAGCCCTCATAGCCTTGCGCATAAAATACGGAGCATGTAAAATTTATCTCTAGAAAAAATAATTCTCCTTTATCGTTCATTCTAAAATCCATTCTGCCATAACCCACACCGTTGAAAGACATAAATACTTGTTCTGCGATATTTTGCAATCTTAAAGCCAATGCTTTTTCGGTAACAGGTATATTGGCATTGGGATGTAGCTCAGAAGTTTTTAAAGCATAGGTTTTAAAACTAAATCCTTCTGGGAAGATATATTCTACGGGCGTAAAGCTGGTACATGTTTTACCATCAGGATTAGCACAAACTAAAACCGTGAACTCACGACCATCTATATATTCTTCTACTAATGCAGAACCAAATTCTGCTAATATGCTTTTAACTTTTGTAACTAATTCAGCGGTATTGTTTGCTTTAGAAGCGTTGTCAACACCCAAGCTATCACCCGCTTTGGCAGGTTTAACGAATAAAGGAAATTGCAGATTACCCGGCAATTGTGGTATATCAGCTTCAGATTCGACATAAATATGTGCCGGAGTTTTTACATCTTCGCAAAAAGCCAAATACTTCATTATGGTTTTAGGCGGATCATATAAGTTAGTAGAAGGTCCAGTATAGGGTAAGCCTAATAAGTCCAAACTCATAATAACATCAATGGAAGGCACATTCCACTCTAAATATCCCTCGCATAAATTGATATAGATATCGTACTTATTTTCTTTAAGTTGTTTTAGTTGTTGGTAGGTAGTAAGCTTATTTAAAAAAACATGATCAAATTGTGCTTCAGGCATAATACTAGAGAGATCTCTTTTAGGATCATAATGCTGATAATCTACTTCAGAAGTAGAATAGTCTGGTTGAAGTACACAAATTTTTAAATCTTTAAAGCTAGCTGTATTATTTACGGTGGGGAGCGCGCGCATAATGTTAATTTTTTCTTCTTGCGAATGCGTCATTAATAATATGTATTACTAATTCAGTAAAACTTTGGTTGGCGTATCTTAAAATAGCTCCAATAGAGGTAAAATTTTCGTCTTCACTGATGCCGCATTGCGCATTTACTTCTAAAACATAAGGGACACCTGTTTTATTACAAATACGAACATCCACTCTGGTATACCCAGTTCCATTCACAGCAACATATGCATCCCAAGAAACTTTTTGAACTGCCATTTGAATGGCTTCATCTCCTAATTGATATTGGTAAAAATTCTCTTCTTCTGGCATAGGCGTTTCCTCCTCATAAATTTCCCATAAGCGATCAAAGGATAAAAACTTTTCTTTTTCTGGTAAGGAAGCATGAAAAACTCTTTCAATGGGGGGATAAATTTTTGCATATTCTGGATGCGTATGACTACCCACAATCATTACGGTATATTCTGGACCTTCGATAAAGGATTCTGCTAGTATACCATCTGATGCTAGGTTCCAGCCTCTATAGCCCTCAAACATTTTTGCTAACTGCGTTTTTAATTCATCTTCTGTTTCCACTACATTTTTAACACCGACGCCTAAACTACCACCAGATACAGCAGGCTTCACAATTAAAGGACTACCTAATTTTTCAATTATTTCTTTCGTATTAATATTATTGTCTCTGATTGCTTCCCATTTAGGAGTGGCCACTCCAGCTTCATCAAAAGCCGCTTTCATGGGAATTTTAGAAGTAGTAATATCATAGAAATAATCATTTGCACCCGTGTATACTAATTGTTTTGCATCTAATGCTTTAATAACTGAAACACCAGGGGCGCCATTAATTTCATCTCCATCACATAAGTTTAAAACCACTGGAAAATAAATTCCTTTCTCTCTTTCATGTGCAATTTCTTGCACAATCATTTTATAATTTTCTAAAGTAACAGGTTGCCATTTCCAAGGAAGATCTAATTGTGTAAATACCCGTGTATATTCTTCAATACTTTGACTAAAGTCATAATAGTAAGCCAAATTGGGATCTGGATTATCCAAGGCTGGGGCTAAGACCCACACTTTCAAATGTCCTACTGGAACAAAAGGGTAAAATAAGTTACGAATTGATGTCAACGCTTTGCAAGAGGGTTAGTATATTATTCAATGAAGTTATAAAATATATAATACTGACAAATATTTATAGGGTTTAATTTAATAACTACTATGGTCTATCATGCAACGCAACCAAATGCTCTTTTAGAATATACATGAATGGGATAAATTATAATGGTTTTTATAGCCATTCGTATAATATATTACTTTGTATATCAATGAGTTATAAAATAATCATTCTATTGCAGGTATAATAAAATAGTATAAAACATGCAATATCAAGTAATCATTTGCGACAAACAAAACCTGTATGCAATGGGTTGTAGTTTGCTTATTAAAGAGAATCCACTGTTAAAAGGGTATCATTTCATTGAAAGCCTTGAAGCTTTAAATAAGTATGTAATCCAAGATAAAAGCAAACAAGCCTTACCGCTACTTTTAGTCATAGATAGTTCTATGTTTGATTTTAACCATGCGCAAACTAGTTTGCAAATTGCAGACCTTAAAAATAGAATGGGGGTGATGGTCGTTTTTAATGAGCAGGATGATGCTCATTTATATCAATTAGTAGACAATGGTATTTCGGTAATTGTTTCGCGACATGTTTCCCAACAAGAATGGAGTAAGGCACTTGAAATGGCCAGACTCAATAAAATATATTTTTGCAATGTCATTGCAGAAAAAGTATTTGCATTGGTTAATCATATGGATAAAATAAAGATGACCGAGAAAGTACATCAGCTTCATACCTATGATAAATATATTTTAGTGCGCATTTGTGAAGAAGCTTCCAGTAAACAAATTGCATATGAAGTGGGGCATAGTAAGCGAACCATCGAAGGACATCGCACTAAAATGATGCAAAAGCTTGAAGTTAAAAATTTAGCTGGACTCGTTAAGGTTGCACTGATGTCAAAACTATATGATCATTACTTAGTCAATCCAGGTTTATATGATGTAACGGCATGTGCTAAAACATCCTCTTTGTAAAAGTGAATGTTTTTAAAATCGCCATCAATATATTTTTGCGCTTGATCGGTAAAATGAATGGAGTTGGCATAACGGCTTTGGCCACCGGTAATAATAGTTTTTGCTTCTACTTTTTTTCCAAAACTTACTGCTGCAATAAAACTACTTCCAGAATAGCCATAACGTTTTAAAGTGTTATCGTAACGCTTGCTTTCAAAAGCAGGAAGGGAGCCCCATTTGGAAGATGTTTGTCCCACCGCTATGCTGGGCAAATCATCGTTAAATTTTTCTCCTGGGTTAACTCTTTGGTATCTATTTATATCACCCCACATTATTTCCCAGTTTCCATACACTTTTTCTAAATTCGCTAATGATGTATTTAAAAGCGCTAACTTTTTCTCATTAGATACCTCGTTTACCATTTGCTCATATCTTTTAATGTATTGCGTTGAGCCTTCTTCGGTTGTTGCAGGCGCTATTTCTTTGCCCCAATTATTAGCCCATTCAATAGCAATAGTCGTTGCAATAGAATTAATAGCAGCATCCCGATTCCAATTGGCTAAATAGGCAGTTGCTTTTTTCTCTTTTTCATTTAAAGTAATTGTATTTGTATACGCAAGAAAAGAAGGTAATAAAATATCAAAAGCACTTAAATGTTTATTATAGCCCAATTGAATTAATTCGTCCAAGGAAATTTTTTCTATTTTACTTAATAAATTGACAGCGTTTATTCCTCGACCATTTTCACCATCGGGTGCCATATAATGCGGGTAGTCTTTTTCTTTGGGACTATTATTGCCTGCTACGGTGAAAGGCGTTGCGTTACAATTTTGTAACCATCCATTAGGAGGGTTAATGCTTTGTACTGTTTCTGCTAGTGGGTGCAGGCCTAGCCAATTAGTGGCTTTAATGGAGCCGTCAACAGGCATGCTAAAATCATAAGTAGCATTTCTCTTTGGCATAAAATTTCCATGCCAGTAGGCTATAGAGCCATCTCCATCGGCATACACTGTGTTATTACTATTGTTGCTTACTAAGGACATTGCTTTTTGATATTCTTTTAAATTAGTCGCTTTAGTTCTTGTCCAACATTCTATCAATGCATTTAAGGAACGGTTATTTTCTTTCAAACTCAACCATTTGCCATTCTTACTTCCCATTACTGGTCCATGAATTGTTTTATAAGTAAGGAATGATTTTGATTTTATTTGACCTTCTTCCAAATACTGAATAGGAATATTTCTTTGTGCAATAGGTTGAAGTGTTTGTTCGTAATGAGATACCCAGCCCGTTTTATTTTTAGCTACTTTTTCTTCATATACGTCGGCTACATCTGCATAGCTACTGGTATGCATAAAACCACAATGCGCATTGAATCCTTGGTAAATAAACATTTGACCCCAGGTAACCGCGCCATATACATTTAAACCTTGCTCACTTACCATATGAATTTCTGATCTAAAATAAAAAGGCACATGCGGATTAATATATAATAAAGCATTTCCATTTTTGCTATGTTGAGGCGCAATGGCAAAACCATTGGAGCCTTTTAAAGTTTTTTCTTCCATATCAAAAGGGGAGACACTATTAGAAGCGTCTATATTATTTACAACTAATTTTTCTGCATGGGCATCTTGACCGTAAAATGCAGCAACATGATTCACTTTAATGCCGCCAGTTCTAGTAGGTGAAACACTACCATCAGTCCACATAAGATGATACCAAGGCTTATAATATTGAATCGCTTTAGGATGTACTTCGGGATGTTTGTATAAATAATAGTTAAGACCATCTGCATGGGCTTGTAATAATTCCTTAAACCAAAGGGGGCTTTTATTATAATCATTTATAGCGGCAACACTATCTTGAATTAAGCGCATCATTAAATCTTCGTAAATAGCTGTAGCACCTTTTACTTCTGCCGTTCGACCTAACATCTCTAAATAGTTCAATTCAATTTGCCCTACATTTTCTTCGCTTTGCGCATACATCAATCCAAAAACGGCATCAGCATCAGTTTTACCATATACGTGTGCAATTCCCCATTCGTCTCTTATAATTGTAACTTGTTTTGCATGACTTTCCCATCTTGCTATTTCTCTTGCGCTTATTTTTTGCGCCTTACTTGCAAATGGCATGCTTAATAGAAGCAATACGAAAGAGAGGCCACTAAAAATATTTTTTATATTGTTACTATTTTTCATAATTGAAATAAGATTTAATCTAAGTATAAAGATGACTACTGGTTTATAGACCTGTTTAATATTTTTTAATAGAACTAAAGTTACGCAAAAAAAAAGCACAAACTTTTTAGTGTTTGTGCTTTTTTGTAACAAAGGATATGTATTAAATACCCCAAGTTTTAATTCTTTCTAAATCAATTTTAACACAATCTAATGGTGCTATACCTTGATAAGACTCTTGTTCAATGATATAATGATGTGCGCCTCCTTTTGCCTTGGCTAATAAGGCAATCGCTTTAGGATCAACCAAACCGTCACCTAAAATGGTGCTTTCATATCCATCGTTCATTTCGCCTTTCTCTGCTTTAATTTCGTCTTTCACATGTAATGATTGAAAACGACCAGGATATTTATTAATCCACTCGGCAGCTCTTCCACCTGCGCCGTACATATTACCAAAATCTAATTGATGCACAACCAAATTAGGATCGGTATGTTGTAAGATAATATCATACATTAAAGTGCCATTCAGTTTTTCTTTAAATTCGAAATCATGATTATGATAACCAAATTTCATTCCATTTGCTTTACACAATTCCCCTGATTTATTAAATACATCTAGTTGTAACATTAAGCCATCATAAGTACTTCTTAATTTATCATCCATAGAAGGACTAATAACATATTCTTGACCCATCGCTGCTGCATCTTCTACAGTAAGTTTCCAATCATCGGTAAAATCCTTTTTTGTATTGTCCCAATGTTTTGCTCCCATAACTGTATGGCCGCTAGGCATTTTTAATCCTAGGTCATTTAAAACTTTTTTAAATTCTGTTGCAGTCCAACCGTAAAATTTACGATTTACATAGTTGGCATGTTCAACATGTTGATACCCCATTTTAGCTATAGCCGTTAAAGTTTCTAATGGCTTTTTATACATGTCTGCTCGGACTGAATATAGTTGTACACCAATTATATTTTTAGAAGCGGCCATATTCGTACTAGCCCATAATGCACTTGGTTTTAAACTAGCACCAACTAATGCGAGAGATGCATTTTGTATAAATTTTCTTCTTGAATTTTTCATATATATTTTTTAGTATTTAAACTTACAATAATTATTTGATTAATCTTCGACCTTTGTGTTTTTAATAGGTTTTTTATCCAACCACTCACTGCGATCTAATTTGTGTTTTCCAGTAGTTACTTCATCCAATGTGTTGCCATTGTATAAGCGACCGTTTTTCATGACAAATTCTATTGTGTTGGTATTGCGTATATTATCCAATGGATTTTTATCCAATATAATTAAGTCTGCTAATTTACCTGCTTCCAAACTTCCTAAGTCTTTGTCTAAACCTAAACCTGTAGCACCTAATATAGTTGCAGTTTTTAACGCGTCTATATTGCGCATGCCACCACTTTGCATAGACCATACTTCCCAATGATAGCCTAAACCTTGCAATTGACCATGGCTACCAATACCAGCTAAGCCACCTTCTTCTACTAATTTTTTCATACTCTTAGCGTGTTTTTGGAAAACATGTTCTTCCGGTAAAAACCAAGTAGCACGTCTACGAGATTTTGATGCTAATTCTTCATAAGGTGTAAAAAATTGCATCTTTTCATTACTATATGGATTTTCATTTTCGTAAAAATAATTTTCAGCCCATGGTCCACCATAAGAAACAAGTAAAGTTGGCGTTACAGTCATTTTAGATGCTGCAATAGTTTTGATAACATCGTTATATAAAGGATAAATAGGAATAGAGTGTTCGTGTCCAGGATAACCATCTAATAAATTAGTCATGTTTAATTTAAAATCAAGGCCACCTTCTGTAGTGGGCATTAATTGCTGATTTTTTGCAGCTTGAATAACCCACTGTCTGTGTTTTCTATTTCCTACTAAATACATTTTAATATATTTCGTATTATAGTATTTGCTGTATTGACTTAATACCGACTCTGCTTGTGCAGAATCTTTTAAGTTGTATGACCAATAACCTACGCCAGGACCCGTTGAATACACTCTTGGTCCTACCATCATACCTGCATCAACCATATCACTGTAGGTTAGTACATCGGTTGTAGCAGTTTGCGGATCACGTGTTGTGGTAACGCCATAAGCTAAATTAGCTGCATATACCCATGCTTGTGTTTTATGGATACCCCAGCTAGGCCACATATGAGAATGCGTATCTACAAAACCAGGAATAATAGTTTTTCCTGATACATTTACTTTTTGTGTTTCGGCTGCTACTTTTAAACTACCCGATTTGCCAATAGCCTTAATACGATTATTCACAATATATATATCACCTCTGCTAATCACTTCATCACCTTTCATGGTAATAATTCTTGCATTGGTTAAAAGTAAATGTGTAGAAGGCATATCTTTTTCATAAAATACTTTCACCCAATTTTCAGTGGCTTTATATTTCGGATCTTCTTTCTTCTCGGCTTTCTTAGCTACGTTTTCTTTTTTAGTACTGTCTTTGACAGTAGTATCTTTTTTAATAGCTGCTTCGGCTTTTTTTGCAAGTGCTAAGCTATCGTCAAAGGCATAAGACGCATCAATATCGTAGGCGAAATGAGCAGCACCTAAACTATAATGTATTATTTTTCCATTGGCTTCCCAGCTAGGAAACTCTCCGCCCATTTCGGTTAAAAGCTTACTAGGGAATGCTGCATTTTTAGCATCTGCTACAGAAATATCTACCAATTTACCTGCTTGTGGAATAGTGATATAGTAAATATTATTATTTACTTGCGCAATAGCCGCTTTACCTAATGGCGACATTAAAATCGTATTCGCACTAGAAGCAGGATTATTTTCTTTGGCAGCATCATCTTCATCCTCTACCATATCTAACACATCAGCTACTGGTTTCCCATTGTGTTGTGGAATGCTACCAAAAGTAGTAATACCCGTAATTTTTACAATTTCTTTTTCATCTCCACCATCCCATTGAATAGAAATTAATTTTCCATATTTATTTAAATAAATACGTTCTTCACCATTCACGAAATGTGCATTGCTGCGACCATCGGCTTTATCAATAACATGGATACTGCCATCATTTACATTCAACCAACACAATTCATCTTCATCATCATTATAAGTAGGATCTTTTGAATCTTTAAATTTTTGTGCAGTTGTTCTATTAAATACGATTCTTGTACCCGCTTGGTTAACAGCGAGACCTTGGTACAAAGCATTTTCTTTTGTCAATGTTGTTTCAGTTCCTGAAGCGACATCAATACTTTTTATACTTCCTCCATTATCACTCCAAGTAGCAAAATAAATGGTTTTACCACTAGGACTCCATACTGGTTGTGCTTCTGTAAAATTATTTTTAGTTAATTTTTTAGGCGTTCCATTAGGATAATCCATTACGTATAATTTATTCAAAACCGTAAAGGCTAATTTTTTTCCATCGGGTGAAGGAACTGCATCTCTAATTTGAGTAGCTTGTGCGGCACTTGTATCTTTTATAGGATATTTAAACAATACTTCAGGTCCCATTTCAATGTTTGCATCTACCGTATAGCTAATTTCTTTTTGTGAAGCAGTTTCAATATCAATGCTATGAATTTTTCCGCCGTAAGAAGCCAATAAATATTTACTATCTGGAGTAAAAGTCATAGTAGGAAGTACCCCTAATACCGCAATTGATTCTTGATCATCTCTTTGAACAGGATAGGCTAACCAAGTTTCTTCACCGGTTGCTAAATTGCGTTTAACCAATCCTGTTTTATCTTCAAATCTTGAACCATATACTAACCATTTTCCGTCTTTTGAAAGTACGGGTGTAAAAGCAGAACCATATCTAGATGCAATGGTGCGAGTGGTTCCCTTTTCTCTATCATACACACCAATACTATATTGAGGTAACATCGCATTGTAATTCCAAGCGCTTGTTCTTGAAGAATAATAAACGAATCTACCATCAGCACTTACTGCAGGATCAATAGTTTTTAAAGTAGCAGGCAAAGAAATTAAGGAAGTACCAGCGCCACCATTTTTATGCATCAAATACAATTTTGTATTTCTTCTTCCTTTTGTATATACTATATAATTCCCATCGGGTGTATATACTGCACCAGGAAAATTTTGATTTTGTTCTTCAGTTAATGCAATGGTATCTTTTTTTGCAATATCTATATACCATAAATTTTCTGCACCACTTCTGTCAGAGATAAATAAAATTCTTTTTCCATCTGGACTAAAGCTAGGGTGATTGTCATAAGCTAAACCTTTAGTTACTGGCGTCGCTTTTCCGCCTTCAACAGGCATGCTATAAATGTCTCCCATTAAATCAAATAAGATTGTTTTTCCATCAGGGCTAATACTCAAAGATGTCCAAGTACCTTCATTGGTTTGAAGAGGAATTGTACGCGTTGCTTTTAGCGGCATACCTTTATAACTTGTAAAATTAAATCGAGCGCTGTCTTTAACCGTAGTCTTTTGTTGTGCATAGCTATTGGTTAAACTAAATAGCATTAAAAGCATCCAACTAGAAAAGCAGGAAATAGTATATTTTTTCATTGGTATTTTTTTGAAAGTTAGTTAAATAGGTGAAAAAATAGACTCAAAATTGGCCTTTGAATTGCCGTTTATCAAGAAAACCCGTTTTTTATATAAAAACCACCCAAAATGGGCCTAAAAATGGCCTATTTACGAATTGAATCGTAATTTTACAAATATGAAAAAAACCAATATACTGACGCTTCTTTTAATAAATAGTTTATTACTAATGAGTTACGCGTCTTTGGCTCAAACTTTTCAAATAGAGGGTACGATAAGGGACAGTGCTGCTAAAAGAGCTTTGCCTTATGCCACTATTTCTTTAGTGCGCGCCAAGGATTCATCCTTAGTGAGTTTTGCAAGAAGCAATGAGGAAGGGTTTTTTACCATAAAAAGTGTAGCGGAGGGGAAGTATTTATTATCTCTATCATATGTGGGGTATCAACAACAATGGGTAGCCTTCAAAACGGGGACGAATCCAGTACTTAATTTAAATACTATTTATTTAGAAGACGCAAGTAAAATGTCTACGGTAACAGTGACAGCGCGCAGACCGCCTGTAGTTATTAATGGAGACTCCATTGAATTTAACGCTGAAAATTTTAAGACCCCACCCAATGCAGTGGTAGAAGATTTATTAAAAAAAATGCCAGGTATTGAAGTAGATAAATCTGGAGGGATTACTGTAAATGGTAAAACGGTTACAAAAGTATTTGTGAATGGTAAAGAATTTTTTACAGGGGATCCTAAAATGGCCACTAAAAATTTACCAGCAGATGCGATAGATAAAATTCAAGTATACGACCGTAAGTCAGATCAAGCTATGTTTACAGGTATTGATGATGGAACGGAAGAGACGGCGATAAATTTAAAAGTAAAGAAAGATAGAAATCAATCCAATTTTGGAAAATTAACGGGAGGTGCTGGAACACCAGGCAGATTTGATGGGCAAGGCAATTGGAATAGATTAAATAATGACGAACAGTATTCTTTAATAGGCACCGCTAATAATACCAATAGGCAAGGGTTTTCGAGTAGAGATATTGCTAATTTTTCTGGTGGTGGTGGTGGAAGACCCGGTGGTGGTGGCGGTATGACACTTTCTTTTGGCGGCGGTGGGGGAACCGATAATAATGCACAAGGCGTGGCAACAACACTTTCTGGCGGCGGTAATTATTCTAATTTATTTAATGATAAGAAAACAAATTTCAATGCTAATTTTTCATTGAATGATGTAGAAAGAAATAATAACAGCCATTCCTTAACACAAAATTTAACACCTGGTAATTTATTCAATAGAACTTCAAGTTCAAGAAGTGTAACAAGAAATCAACAACAAAGTTTTGGTAGCACGATTGATCAAACAGTTTCAGAAACTTTTTCTTATAAATTTACGCCAAGTATTGGTAAGCAACATAGTACATCACTTTCATTTGATACGACTGAAACTTATTTACCAGACGCCTTTAAAACCAAAACAAATGCAACGCAATCTGCTTCTTCAAGTGTGACAGATGCAAGCAATGCTTCGAGTAATTTATTATTAAGAAAAAAGTTTGCTAAAAAAGGGCGTACCATATCTTCTACAATTACCAATAGTTATAACGAATCAAATTCAACAGGGACTCAGTATACCGATCAATTAATTTATGGAGGCGGCAAATTATTAAAAGATTCACTTTTAGATCAACATAATTTAAGAAAAGGCAATACCATTACTTATTCAGCCAATGTGGTGTATACAGAGCCATTAGGTAAAAAATCATTACTTGAATTCAACGCCTATTTGAGTCAAAGCATTGGCAAAACCAGTAAGAAGGTATTTGATAAAAATACCGGTACAGAAACTTATGACCAATTAAATACAAGGCTTACTAACGAATTTAATAGTGAGTATACCTATAGTGGTGGAGGTATGAATTTTAGAACCAATCAAAAAAAGTATAACTTCTCCACAGGGTTTAGTTTACAGAGTGCCAAATTAGTTGGTGAGAATGTGAGTGCAAGTACAAAGTTGAACCAAAGTTTCCAAGACATCTTGCCTACTGCTATGTATCAGTATAATTTTTCTCAAACGAAGAACTTAAATATTAATTATCGTACTTCTACCAATCAACCATCTTTAACTCAGTTACAACCTGTGTTAGATCAAAGTAATATTAATAGACAAACAATTGGTAATCCAGATTTGAAAAGAAGTTATGTACATAATTTAAATTTGCGTTTCTTCTCTTCTAAGATTATTTCAGGTCGCAATTTCTTTGCCACTTTAAATGCTTCCTCTACCAATAACTCTATTGTGAATTATGATAGTATTTTGCCAAGTAGAGTTACTTTGTCAAGACCAGTAAACGTCAATGGAGCTTATCGTTTCAATGGTAGTGTCAATTATGGTTTTGGCTTAAAGAAAATATATTCAAGAGTTAATTTTGGCTTAAACGGAGGGATGAGTAATAATATATCATACGCAAATGCTTTATTAAATACCATCGTAACTAAAACCGTAGGGCCATCTATAACCTACAATTTCCAATTAGACGAAGTAATAGACATTGATTTATCTTCTAGGTATTCTTTTAGCAAAACCAATAACGCGATTAATGCGGGCTTAAATACAAATTATTTAACAAAAGTATTTAGTGCTGAGATGAATAATTATTTGCCCTTAGATTTCTTATTGAATCAAACATTTACTTATACCATTAACTCTGGAAGGGCGGAAGGTTATAATACATCTATCCCTATTTGGAATGCAAGTTTTTCTAAATTTTTTATGAAAAATAAAAAGGCTGAATTGAGATTTAGCGCCTTTGATTTATTGAATAAGAATGCTGGTATTAGCCGTAATGTATCTCAAAATACAATCGTTGACCAACAATACAATGTGATTAATCAGTATTTCTTAGTAAGCTTCATTTATAGCCTACAAAAATCTGGATTAGGCGGTGGTGGACCAAGAAACGTTATGATTCGTATGAATTAATTATCTTTATAAAAATTATTTAAAATAAACACAATGCGTAAAATATTTTTAACTGCAACAGTCCTATTAGTCGCTATGACTACTTCTATTGCTCAGGTAAAAGAAGGCAAGCTTATTTTCGAAAGAAAAATAAACATGTATAAAATGATAACCGATCCTGAAATGAGGACGCGTATTCCAGAATTTAGAACCGAAAAATTTGAACTCATTTTTAATGAGCAAGCGAGTATGTTTAAAACTATTCCTGAAGAAGAGGCTCCAGATCCATTTGCTAATAGTGGTGGTGGTGGAGATAGGGGCGGAATGCGTTTTGCATTTAGAATGCCTGAAACAGCAACCTATACTGATATTCCAAACCAAATGCAATATGAATCTCGTTCTTTATTTGAAAAAGATTTTTTAATTGTAGATTCTTTAAAACCTAATAATTGGAAATTATCAGACGAAACAAAGACTATTGCTACTTATGTTTGTAAAAAAGCAACTACTATGATAACGCCACAGCAAATGAATGTGCGTTTTGGCGGCGGTGGCGGGAGAAACAGAAATAATACAGATACAGCTGCTCCTGTAAAACCAAAAGAAGTGGAATTGGTTGTATGGTATACTGAATCTATTCCTGTTTCTGTAGGTCCTGATACTTATTCTGGTTTGCCAGGTGCTATACTAGAAGTGAATAATGATAACGGGTCGAATGTCATTACTGCGACTGAATATACAGCCAAGTATGCTGCTAAAGAATTGAAGCAACCTACTAAAGGAGATAAGATGAACCGTGCTCAATTTACGGAGAGCATGAAAAAAATTATGGAAGAGATGCAAAGAGGTGGTGGAATGGGAGGCAGAATACGTATCAACCAATAAATTTATTCTTTCGAAAATAATTTGGGGTAAAATTAAAAATAAAATTTTTCAAAAATAAGAAGCTCCAAAGGCTTCTTATTTTATTATATACCATTTCCAACCAATGGTAATAGCTCTTGGTTCACCTAGATAATAGGAATAAGCGCTACTTCCTTTTACACTAAAATTTTTGGTTGCCATTGTAGAATAGTAAGTATTAGTTAGGTTTAAAACATTTAACCAAATTTCAGATGTTTTAAATTGTAATCCAATTCTAGCATTCACTACATCAAAGCCTGGGTATTGTGTAGCATTGGTTTCATCCATGAAATAATTAGATTGATGTTGCCATTCTAAAGCGCTACGGAGTAATTTATTAGGTTTCCAAGAAACTGATATATTATTTAATAAATGAGGTGCGGCATTCATTTCTTTTCCACTTACATCAACTCCTTTGATATTTGTGTTTAAATATTTATGTTTTGTATTGGTACCATTTAAACTTATTTCTACAGAAGGAGCAACTAGATAACGTACTTGATATTCAATGCCAATATGACTTGTAGCACCTGAGTTTTGGTTTAGGTTAACGCCATCTGTTTGTCTAACAGAAATAATTTCATTGTTACCTTGCAAAGAATACACAGAAAACTCGGCAGCTATTTTTTTATCATGGTACCAGGTGCCCATTTCAATATTGGTAAAATTTTGAGGTAATAAATAGGGAACCCTAATGGCATTGTATATCTCTGTAATTTGAGGAGGTACAAAACCCTTACTGAAATTAATATAGCTGCCCCATTTATGTATATTATAGGTGAAGCCTAATTTGGGTGTGAACTGCGTAAAATGATTATTGGCTGAAGGCGTTCCTGTGGGAAGTTGATTGTTAAAAAGATATTCAAAATCATCATAACGCATGGTTGCATTGAATCGCAATTGCTTGCTAAAATTAGCAATATAATTAAAGTAAATAGCTTTGTTACTAATTTGAGTATTGTAATTGGTAATTAAGGAATCCCTTGCTGGATAAGTATAACTGCTGTATTTTCCTATTGCAATGTCTTTGACAATATCAATATAATGAGCAATTAAATTTTGGTGGGTGATATCCCAATATCCACCGATCATTACTTTGCTATTTATAGTTTTAATATTCCATGTATGTTGAAGGTCTACTACATATGCATCAAAATGGTTGCTATTAATTTGTCCTTTAAATTTTGTAGGGTTAGTAGTGGAGGCAATAGAATAAGTTGGGTTCTGGTCCATGGTATTATTGCGATACATTACATTAAGGGTGGTGCTTGCGTTGGCGTTCCAATCGTATTGAAGGTTTTGTCTAAAGCGTATGGCATCTATTTTACGAAAAGTAAATGTTTGTTGTGTGCCAAAATTTTTCTGAAAAAATTTAATACTATCTAAGGAACCAGTCATTTGTGTATAATAATTAATATAATTAAGACTTTGGTATCCTTTTAGTTTATCATTAAGGGTAAAAGTTCTTTTTATACTCAATGCTTTTTTAGAGAAATCACTATACTCGCTTATGCCATTTTTTTGATCGGTCCAGGAGCCATTGATCATCCAGCCGCCTGTTTTGGTTGGACTACCCGCACTCAAATCTATTTTTTTATAACCGGTGTTATTCAATTGAGTACTTATAAAAGCAATGGGCTTTTCTGGAATTGGCGTTGACAAAATATTTACTACTCCTCCAATGGCCTCTGCGCCATATAATGCCGATGCGGGACCTTTAATAATTTCTATGCTATGAATATTGCTTGTATTAATTTCAATGAGGGCATTGCTACTAAATAAACCACTGGTTCTAATAGGCATGCCATCTTCTAAATATAAATACAAGCCCTTTAAGGAAATAGGTTGTCTAATAGACATCATATGTTGTTCATTACCAATGGTAGGCATATATACACCACTCACTTTATTGAGTAGGTAATCTATTCTTTGTGCTTTAGCCTCCTCAATGGTTTTAGGGGATAAAACAGAAATAGCAACCGGAGATTCAATTCTTTTTTCACTAAGCTTATTAGCAGAAACGACAATGGTGGTTAAATTGGTATAGCTCGTGTCTTGCCCAAATGCACAAGCACTCCACAAAATTAAAATACCTGCTATAATTTTTCTAAAAAAATACATATTTGCAAATTTAGTAGTTAATTTAGGTATTCGGTTTTTCGTTTAACTTATTTTATCATCATTCAAAATAGCCCTATGCGTAAATACTTATTAATTTTCACATTACATTTTTTTATAGGAGCCACTGCACAAGTAAAAACATTGCGAGAACAAGCAAGTATTGTCAATGAAGTGCTGGCAGATCGTTTTAATAATTTATTACCCACTTTAATGGATCGTGCCAATTTGGATTGTTGGGTATTAATAACAAGAGAATATAACGAAGATCCTATTATTAGAACCATGCTTCCTGCTGAATGGATTGCAGCCCGAAGACGCACTATACTTGTGTTTTACAGAAACAAAGAAAAAAACACGATCGAAAAATACGCAGTAGCAAGATATCCTGTAGGTACTGAAATAGCGGCAGCCTGGGATGTGGCCGCTTTCCCAAATCAATGGGATGCCTTAACAGCCTTATTAAAAAAACTGAATCCCCATAAAATTGGCATTAATACTTCGGCCGATTATGGACACGCAGATGGTTTAGACCATACGGAATACCTAGAGTTTATGAATGCTTTAAATACAACAGAACAAGCAAAGGTTGTTTCAGCAGAGCCCTTAGCGGTGAGTTGGTTAGAAACAAGGACCGAAAAAGAAATGAAGCTATATCCCAGTTTACTACAAATAACGCATGCTATTATCAAGGAAGGCTTTAGTAATAAAGTTATTAAACCTAATGTTACTACCACACAGGATTTAGTATGGTGGTTTAGACAACAATTAAGTGATAAAGGGCTTATTACTTGGTTTCATCCTTCCATAGAAATTCAAAGAAGAGTTACGAATGAAAAAGATGATGTGATAAGACCAGGTGATTTTTTACATGTCGATTTTGGAATTACTTACTTAAGATTAAATTCTGATGTACAAGAACAAGCCTATGTTTTATTGCCTAGCGAAAAAACTGTACCAGAAAATTTACAAGCTGCATTTACTACCACGAATAAATTACAAGATTTTTTAACCAATGAGTTTGCAGTGGGAAAGTCGGGAAATGAAATATTAAAACAAGCTTTAACCAAATCAAAAGCTGCTGGAATTAATCCAAGTATTTACACACATCCTATTGGTTTTCATGGGCATGCAGCCGGCACCACTATTGGAATGTGGGATATGCAAAACGGAGTGCCTGGGTCGGGAGACTATACGATGAAGGCCAATACTTGTTATTCCATTGAATTAAATGCAACCCATACACTAGCAGGTTGGGATAAGCCAGTTAGAGTGGCTTTAGAACAAAATGGGTTTTTTAACGGCAGTCGTTTTGATTATATCGATGGAAGACAAACTAAGATACATGCTATACAGTCGAAATAGTTTTTAATTATTTCATAAAATAATGTACAATATAAAAAGTGATTGCTGCTAAAACACCACTTACAGGAATTGTTAAAACCCAAGCCCATAAAAGATTGGTGGTTACACCCCATCTTACAGCGCTTAAACGTTTTGTAGCTCCAACGCCTATAATAGAACCTGTAATAGTATGTGTAGTAGAAACCGGTATACCCATTTGACCAGTAAAGAATAAAGTAAATGCACCAGCAGTTTCGGCAGCCACACCTTCTAAAGGAGTTACTTTGGTAATCTTAGAGCCCATTGTTTTAACAATTTTCCAGCCACCGCTCATGGTACCTAAACCAATAGCTAGATAACAAGCTACAGGCACCCAGCTAGGCAATTGACTAAAATCTTGCATACTTCCATTGGCAATTAAAGCAGCACCAATAATACCCATTACTTTTTGCGCATCGTTACCACCATGCCCAATACTAAAGGCAGCAGAGCTAAACAACTGTAATTTCTTAAACATATAGGCTACTGAGTGAGCTGTAGGTGTTTTTATTTTCTCTACATATACATAGATAATCATAAATAAAATGGAGGCTCCAATAATACCATATACAATTATTGAATTATCTGCTTTGTCAATTTCACTTGCAAATGTTTTTTCAATATTAAATTTTGTAATTTTTGCTTTTATATTATCTGTATTCTTATCTGCAATTGGATAAATGCTATTCACAATAACTAATGCCGAGTCTAATGAGATGGTTCCTTCTAAATATAATTTTAAAGGTTCTTTATACTCTTCTGTTTTATCTTTAGCAATAGTATATTCTGCTTTAGCGTCTGCATTTTCTGGAGCTTTTGCTTCTAAAACTAAAAAGTCATTGGCATTTCTTACTGCATCTTTTAATTTACTAACCGCTGCAGTTTTTAACCAACCACTGTCTTTAGCCGTTGCGGCAATTTTATCAGCAGATGAATTATCAAAATCAGATAAGTAAGGAACTAAATGATTATAATAAGTATTTGCCTTTTCTAGTTTGCCTTCATTTAATTGTAGGGCAGCTAATAAGCTAGAATCGCCTTGCTTTGTTACAAGATCACCTTTAATAGTAGCAATTTCTTTTTGGTATTTATCTATGCTATAAAACTTTTGTACGTTCTCTTTAATTTTAGTGTCTTCAAATTTATCAAACATTAATACTGTAAGTAAAGTAGCAATAGATATAATAGCAAGTCGCCACCATACATTACGCATGATGGTTACCACAGTTATAAAAATTGAAATTACAATTCCAATGATAGGCGCTAGAAAAATAAACAAAACTGTTTTTAAAATAGTATCGCTATCTACAATTTTAGCCCAAGAAAAATCAATTCCTTTAAGCATTAAAGCGTGTGCAATAGCCGCACCCGCAAAGCCACCAATAAGGGTATGAGAAGAAGAAGATGGAATACCATACCACCATGTAAGTAAGTTCCAAAAAATGGCAGCTAATAATCCAGAAAAAATAACAGGCAAGGTAATGAAATCTTTATATACAGTTTTGCTGATGGAGTTAGCTACGGCATGATCTTTAAAGATCCAAAATGCTACGGAGTTAAATAAAGCGGCCCACAAAACTGCTTGAAATGGTGTTAAAACCTTGGTGGAAACAACAGTAGCAATTGAATTGGCTGCATCATGAAAACCATTGATATAATCAAAGATTAGCGCAAGGGCTATAATGATAATTAATAAAGTCATCTTGAATAAATTAAGCGTACTTGATAATAATAGATTCGATTACATTAGACACATCTTCAATTTTATCTGTTGCAATTTCAAGTACTTGGTATATCTCTCTTTTCTTAATTACTTCTTTAAAATCGTTTTCTTGCTCAAATAATTTTTCAATACTCATATCAAAAATATCATCTGCCTGATTTTCAATACTATTCACTTTAATCATGGCCTCTGTCATTTCTTTGATATTCTTCATATTGCGTAAACCTAAAACTGCTTTTTTTGTTTCTTGTGTACCCTGTAAAATTAATTCAGCTAATTTGTGAATGCCAGTATCATTTGGGTTTACTTTATAGAAATTAATTTTCTTAGCAGAAGAATAAATATAATCAGCAATATCATCTAAAGAAGAAGCTAAATAGTGAATGTCTTCTCTGTCAAATGGTGTGATGAAATTTCTGCCTAATTCGGTAAATATAGAATGGGTAAGATCATCATTCTTATGTTCTAAATTTTCAATTTGTGCTAAAATATTAGCTCTAATATCTGCATCTGGTTCGTTAACCATTTCTTTTAATTTGATACCCATTTCATAAACATGTTCTGCAACTTCTTCGAATAATTGAAAGAAAACTCTATCCTTAGGTAAGAAAATTTTCATGATTGAATTAAAGTCCATAATAAGCGTTTTGTTGGTTTAAATAATGCATTACAAAAGTCCCCTTTTGGGCCCAAAAGGGGCAGCACCCTATATTACTAAATTGTTACCAAATGCAGGTTGAAGCATCGGCTGGCTTTTGCCATTAGAAATTAGCAGTAAATAAAGCCGAGTTGGAACGTACAAAAAAAGGGAGCCGTTTTCACGGCTCCCTTATAAAATCCATAGCTTTCCCCCAAAAGCTGCTCAAAAATCAATCTTTTACCTAAAATACATCTCCGATTAAGTTACCAATTAAGTTTCGTAATAGGTTATTTCCTATATTTAGGTTGAAAATAAAGGATAACAATTAAGTAATTTACCTAATTTATTATTGATAATCAATGAATTATATAAAATCAATCATTTTTACAATTTTTCTACTTTTAGCATTTAGTATAAGTAATAATGCTGCTATGTTGGATCTTCCAGAGCACTTCAAAGTGCCAAATAACCCGTTTCTAGACAAAATAACATCATTTAAAGAGCTAGATGCTAAAGTTTTCTTATCCAAAGAAAATAAGATCATCCCTACAGAAGGCACCATTTTTAAATTTAATGGACAGGAGTTACTCAAGACAAAGGACGACCTCTATTTATTTATTTCCCAAACGGGAGTTATCTATCAATTGGAGGAAAAGGTAGATTCTTTTTATTCTTTCCATAGAATTGACGTCACCATTAATATTAATTACAATATTGAATGCAACAATTTTATATGGAATAAACATATATATAGTTATGGTGGATATGGTTTTTGGAAACTAAATGGGCATCTAAGGGCTTTTAATTTTTTAGACAAAGAGTGGGATATTGTTCCCACTAACAATGAAATAGTTTCAAATGGCTATAACTGGGTTTCCAAAAAAGAGGGAAAATTATATGTGCCCTTTCAGGCAATAGTGAATGCAGGAATTGCAGGCCCTGAGAGTATTAGTGGCAGAAGAATTTATGATAGTTATTATTTAGACCTTGTAACAAAAAAATGGGTCAAATTAGGCTCCTTAAATGCTAGTGCCAAAAAATTAGTAGCAGATGCTAATATTACCAATTCGTTTTTTGCAGTGGACAGTGGGTATATTTATTTAGTACAAGACGAAGCGTATTATTTTAATTTTATAGATAATAAAATTTATAAATCTAAGAATTCTGAATTAAACCAGTTTTTTATAAGAAGGTCAAGCAGTAAAGATATTTTTTTATACAAGGATAGCATTTATAGCTATAGCCCACAGCAACAAATATATATAACTAAAAAATTATCAGTTGATTATTTTGAATTATTAAGTTATCCTATATGGGGTTTAGACAATAACTATTTTTATGCTATAGCTTTCCTTGTTTTTTTAATTTTTACAGTTGTCTTTTCTGTTTGGTTATTTAACCGAAGTGTATATAAAAAACTAGAACAGTCTCAGCTTAAGATTTTAAAATCTAAGTCAATAAATCAAGCCTTTGTTGGTACAGAAGTCGCATTGATATCTTTATTGTTGGCCGCTTCTAAAAAAGACAACAACACAGAAATACATGAAATAAATCATGTATTGGGTATTAAAGATAAAAATGTGGGACTGCAAAAAAAGGTAAGAAGTGATATTATTAACGCCATTAATGAGAAGTTTCAATTTATTACACAGTCCGAATCACCACTGATATGCAGTGTTCGCAAGGAAGATGATAAAAGATTTTACGAATACTTTATCCCCGCTAGCGAATTAAAATCGATAGAGCGTATTTTAGATAAAAATTGATTTGTCATGTAATTGTAAAATTATATTGCTCTTAGTCTAAGTTTTAACTTGAATATAGATATTGGTATTTTTAATGTTCGAGCTTTGCGGCTCGATGTTCAAGAAGTTTTTAATATTATCTTTTATTTTTCCTCAATGCTTATGGGGCCAAGTGTATTTTGTTAAAGATACTTTGTCAGCAGCGGGTGATAGTGTGGTGGTTACTGCTACAAGATCTGAACGAAAATTGAGTAATTTGACCGTTCCCGTTACACTTATCAATGCCCAAACTATTCAACAAACAGGGTCTATTCGCTTAACCGACATACTTAAAGAGCAAACTGGCTTAACCATGACAAGTGGTTTTGGTGCAGGTGTTCAATTGCAAGGATTAAATCCCGATTATACTATTATTTTAATCAATGGAGAGCCTTTGGTTGGTAGAACAGCTGGTGTTCTTGATTTAAATAGAATTGCCTTAGGAAATATTAAAAAAATTGAAATTGTTAAAGGGCCTTCTTCAAGTTTATATGGTAGCGAAGCAATGGCAGGAGTTATTAATATTATTACAGATGCCTCCAATAAGACACCCTTAGAAGCATCGTTAAGAATGGGTACTTATAATACCAAGGATATCAATTTAAACAATGGCATTCATTCAAAATGTATTTTTTATCAAGGTTTCTATAATTACTATTCCACCGATGGGTATAGTATAAGACCCAATAGCAATAATAGAATTACAACACCCATTAATAGACTCGCCACTAGCCAACAATTTAAATTGAATCTTACTGATCATGCAAATATTTTATTAAACACAAGACTTACAGATGAAACTATAAAAAGTAATATAGCCGTTTCCAATGGTGGTGTTACCATTAATTCAAATGGTAAGGAGCACAATACTGATGCTAATATAAGCGCTACATTAAATTATCGTTTTACACCTACTTTCAAAACAAGTTTTCGCAGCTATTTAACCAATTATATTTCGAAACAAGAATTATTAACTATTTCAGGGGCGCCTTATAATGATCTTTTAAATCATTTATTTAAAAGATTAGAAAATCAAACAGATTGGGCACTTAGTAAAAAGTTAAATGGAATTTTTGGTATGGGGGCTGTTTGGGAAGGCGTAAAGAGTAGTCGTTATGATAGTGAAAAATTAAGAAAAGAAAATACAATTCAGTATGGATTTACACAGTGGGAGTGGACGCCTAGTAGTAAGTTGATTATGATTGGAGGTGCAAGATTTGATAAAAATGCAACCTATGCTTCCGCATGGAGTCCTAAACTTTCTATGCTTTATAAAATGAACTCATTTCATAAGATTAGACTGAGTATTGGGCAAGGGTTTAAAGCACCCGACTTTAGACAACTTTACTTAAACTTTACCAATGCTGCTGCAGGTAATTATAGCGTATTTGGTTCGGCAGAAGCGCAAATAGTCATTAGTCAATTAAATAATTTAGGACAAATAGGCGGTTTGTATAATAATTATTTTTTATTAAAAGCTTTACAGCCAGAATCTTCTACAGGCATGCATTTGTCTTGGGAATGGACACCCAACGGTAAGACATTTTTTAGCGCACAGCTCTTTAGAAATGACATTACCAATTTAATTGAAGTACAACAAGTGGGTACCTATATCAGCGGTGCACAAATATTTAGTTATTTGAATATTGGAAGGGCTTTTACACAAGGGTTGGAGCTGGAGTTTAAACAAAATATAAATAATCATATAGTATTTAGTGGGGGCTATCAATATCTAGAAACTGGTGATAAAGACCAAATAGCACAAATACAAGCGGGAACAGTATATACTAGAAATACTAATAATGTGAGTGCTAGATTAACCATGTCGGATTATGTAGGCCTACCCAACGTGAGTAAACATAAATCCCAATTTAAAATTAATTACAATAACGAAAAAGGAGTATTTGCAAATCTAAGAATCCTCTATAGAAGTAAATGGGCTGTCAATAATACCAATGGCAATCAAGTTTATGACAATGGAGATGATTTTGCTCAAAGTTATTACACTTTGCATACTGCGTTTGGAAAAGAATTTCAACATGGGATTGCATTGCAACTGGGCTGTGATAATATCAACAATTATATTGATGCGTTACATCTACCCAATGTAGCAGGTAGAACTTATTTTATCAATTTAAAATATCAAATTAAACAAAAACCTCAAAAATAAATTACCAATGAAAAAGCAATTATTAAAAATCACAATTGTACTAATAGCCTCAATACAAATGGTAGCTTGTACAAAATCAGAAACTATTACTACGCCTGTAGTTACTGTAAGTACCAAAGTTGTTAAGGATTTAATCGCTGATACCGTTTTGGGTATTGCCGCTAACGGAATGCCGTATAGCGCTGGAAAATATACATTTTACAGTATAGAAAATAATGAGATTGTTCCCAATACTGATAGTGCTAGTGCAAAATGGGATCTTGCATTTATGTCTACTAGAATTTTAACCAATGGGGGTACTAGTGGTCCTGCATTAGGCGGTGGATTTATATTTACAGGGTTGTTCGATGATTTAAAAACGATTTCAGCTGACTCTATTTTTAAAACAGACAATGCACCTACTTATGCTATAACAGCAGGCAGTGGTAAGGGATGGTATACCTATGATCAATTAACTAGTTTAATTACTCCATTAGCAGGAAGGGTGTTAGTGATAAGAACTGCTTCTGGCAAATACGCCAAACTAGAAATTACTTCCTATTATAAAGGAGGAGTGACATTGCCTGTATCGGCATCAGATGCTGAAAAATTAACCAAGCAGCGCTATTATAATTTTAGATATACCTATCAAGCTAATGGCAGTAAAACTTTTTAAAAATTTCCTTCCCCCAAAGTACTCCCCATAAGCAGTCCATTTAGACTGTGGGGAGTTTTTATCACTATAAATTATTAACGCTCTAATTTAAAATTTGCATCAGTGGTAGGACGTTTAGCAGCGTTAGCTACTTTCCAGCCACTGCGGTACATCCAATCTGCCATTTTTTTAAGCTTAGGGTAATTAATATTTTCTGCATTATCAAGCGGTGTATGATAATCTTCATGCAATAATGAAGTATACATTACTGCAGGAATACCCAGTCTTGCATAAGGCAAGTGGTCGCTTCTAAAATACCAACCTTCTACATGAGTTACTTTATCGTAAGTGGTATCTAATTTAAATTTAGGCCCTTCATTATTAGCGGCTAAAATAATATTTACTAATTCAGTAGAATTTTTATGAGGTGATTGCATACCCATAAAAGCAGCGCTATCAATATGATTTCTACCAATCATATCGCCATTTAATACTGTTACAATATTTGAAATAGGAACAGTAGGATGTTGCACATAATACCTAGATCCCAATAAACCTCTTTCTTCTGCGCCATGAATGACAAATAAAATAGAACGCTTTGCTGGATTTTTCATAAAAGCTCTAGCATTGGCTAGCATAGCAACATCAACACTTGCATTATCATCTGCTCCATAATAAGTTGAATCATTGTTATGTGCGTTTCTAATACCATGTGCATCTTGATGGCCACTATAAAGAAGATATTCATTTTTTAATTTCGGATCTGTACCATTAATTTTTCCAATAATATTTACCGAAGGGTAGCTATACTTATCTACTATAATATTGGCGTTGATAAATGCAGTATTATTTTGTAGCGCTGTTTTCGCATTTGAGTGCATCCATAAAACAGGCACAGTGGTACTTACATTAACATTGGCACCGCCATCAATATCATAAGTTCCTCTTTTAAAATTTTCAGCTGCGTCATCCCAAGCTTTTTCTGCAATATCATCTGCAATAATAATGATTGCGCTTGCCCCTTTTCTAATAAGTGGCATAACATATTTAGTTTGTACACTTCTGCTATAACGCCAAGTAGGCAAAGAAACGTTCGTGTTAATTCCTATAGAGGAAGCTTCTATAGCCACCACTTTATTTTTAACGTCTAATTGCAAGGTATCGATATTGGCTGCATTGCCTAAATAAACGATGGGTGCTACAAGATTTGCATTAGCCATTTGTGCCACAGCAATATCATTCCACAATTTTAAATTTTTATTATTTATTTTAATAATTGATTTATCTGAAATATGGTTGCGCCATAAATTAAAAAATTGTAAATAAGTGCCATCATCACCTCCAGGAAGTAATCCAATGCTTCTGTATTTTTCTGCTAACCACATGGACGCTTTTAACTCATCTAGCGTACCTGCAGATCTCCCATTAAAATGAGCATCGGCTAAGGCATATAAATCTTTTTTCAAATCGCTCTCTTTGATCAATTGTAAACCTGGAGGATTTGCATTTTGAGCGAACTGCGAACTGCTAATAAGTAGCACCATAAAAGCCATCATTAATTTTTTCATAATCTATGTTTATAATATTGAATTATTTTTTTGCTTTAAAACTCCATGTAAAATTAAACTCGGCCACTACTTCCCCTTTTTGGTTAGTGCCCACCGACTTACAAATTACTGTTTTTCCTTCACCGGTGGCTATAGTTTCTTGAATAGCTTTTTGAATGGCTAAGCCATCTTCACAGCTAAATAAAATAGTACCTGTTGCTTTTTTTAAAAAATTGGCCTGAGTGCCCACTACAAGCATACTTATTTTAGGGACTCTTTGGTAAACTTGAGCAAAGGCTAGCATGCCGCAAGTCATTTCTGCAGCCATAGCTTCCACTGCAAAATAGATAGATTGAAAAGGGTTTTGGCTAAACCAAGAATAACGAATACGAACTACACATTTAAGGTCATCAAAATAATGTATTCTTAATCCCGCAAAAAAAGCGGCTGGCAATTTTGTAAATAAAAAAAAGCGAAATGCAATAGGGTTCGTAATGATACGACTGAATTTATTAAAAGCGGGGTTCATAGTTTTAAGCTTGTTGTATAAAATTAAGGATATCTGAGCTATTTATGATTCCTATCATACAATTAAATGAGCATCGTCATTTAGCAGGGTAATAAAATTTTGTCACTTTACGCCTGGAATTTTAACACTCACACTAAATGTTTACTGTATGAAAATTTTTAAAATTGTATCCCTATTTAGTTTCGTAGTACTATTTTTTATGTACTGCACTAAAACAGACCAAGTGGTCGTATCTACTGCGGCTAAAAATACCACCGATTTACTTGCTCTAAAAACAGCTACGGCCCCCACTATCGATGGTGTGGCAGATGCAATCTGGGCTAATGCGGAAAAGCTTGATTTTATACCTGCCGTTCCTGATCCAGGCAATGGATTGTTTGCTGGTTATATTGGTGAAAGTTTTCCTACTACGCTTAGGGCTATGTATGATGACCAGTATATTTATTTTTTAGCAGAATATGCCGATAAAGATCAAAGTCAAAAAGTGGCACCTTGGTATTTTAACCCAACTACTAAATTGTGGGCTAAAGAAGGAAGTTCAAGAACTTATGATGCTAATGGAATTATGACACGAGAGGGTTATGGAGAAGATAAAATTGCGATGTTATGGAATATAGATAATTCAACTCCAAAATTTACTACTCAAACATGTTATGCAAGTTGTCATGTATTTACACCTTATAACGATTATACAACAGTAGGGACTTTAGTTGCTAAAGTGGGAAAAACTGTGTTAGATAGTTTAGTAACGAATCCTACTTATAAATCAAATTCGGCAAGTGCTAACCATTATACCAATGGAACTAATGAAAAAATTGATATGTGGTGGATGCAACCAAGTAAAGGTTTAAGTTATGGTAAGATGGATGATAACTATCAAGATTGGGCTGGCGGTCCTGCTATTACAAATTTAACAGGAGGTAATGCTAATGGACGTCACGTAGATGATTTGGTAGTTGCAAGTACAAGTACCGTTTGGCCTTTTAGACCCGTATACACTGCAGATGCAACTCAAGGTTCATTTGCCAATACTCAAAATTTGAAATTAGATGGCACAGGAGCAACTGTAGCGGTTCCATTGTATGTTATACCAAGTTCAACAAGTAATTATATTACTAATGCAGATACAGTTACAGGCGGCGCTGCTAAAAAAGTAACTGCTGTAAGTTCAACTGGGGTATTAACTTATAGTGGTGGAACCATCGATCCTACTACAGGAACCGATTACCAAAGATTAGGTACTGCAGCTACAAGTGCCATAGGTGCAAAATGTATCCCTTCAGTTGTTTCTTCACCATTAAAAAATGGACGTGCTGATATTGATTGTGTAACTACTTATACTGGAACTGGATATATTGTTGAATATAAAAGAAAATTAAAAACTGGTGATGTATTGAAACAAGATATTGATTTTTCAAGTTTACAAGATCAACCATTTGGTTTTGCGGTATGGGATAAGTCAAATTATCAACATGCAATTAAGCCTAATTTGATACTTAAGTTTCAAAAATAAAATGGTCGTAAACGATTAAATGTAAAAGTATGTTAACCAAAAAAATAGCCATATTATCAGGCCTCTTTGCCCTTACTATGTTTGCTATTACGGGATGTTATAAAACTTCTACTATTGTCGTAAATCCAGGAAGTAGTATCACAGAAACTATGAGTTTTAAAACAGATATTATACCCCTATTTACCAATAGTTGTGCAAAAGCGGGCTGTCATGCAGCTGGGTCTAAAAATCCAGATTTAACAGAAGCAAATGCATATAAAGCATTAACAGATGGCAGTTATTTAAAAGCCAATGATCCCGATAATAGCAACTTGATGTTATGGTTAAACGGCAAGAAGAGTCCAGTAATGCCATTAGGTGCTGGCCCTGATGAAACAATCAATGCAAAAATTTATGCATGGATTAAACAAGGAGCAAAAAACAATTAAATTAATTCAAATGAAAAAAGCAATATCCAATACATCAATGATTCGCTTTATACGACTTCCACTTTTGTTGCTACTGCTATTAGCGGGAGTGAATCAACTAATGGCGCAAGATACTACAAAAGAAAAGGCACCTGTTGTAAAAAAGAATTCATATGTCAAGAATACTTTTGAAGGGAATCATATTATCGATAATCAAACTGTCATGGTGCCTATTAAGGGGACATTTGAATTTGATATTCAACATCGATTTGGTACGGTAGAACATGGTTGGAAGGATTTAGGGGGCTTATTTGCAAGTGCCAATATGTTATTGGGATTTAGTTATGTGCCTATTAAAGACTTGCAATTTGGTTTTGGAGCAACCAACGATAGAATGCAAACAGCAGGGACAATTAAGTATGCATTATTAAAGCAAACTAAGAACAATAAAATGCCAGTGAGTGTTACTTTATTTGGAAATATAGTAATGGATACTAGAGCAAAAAATAGTTCCTTGCCAATTATTAATGTGCAAGATCGATTAAGTTATTTTTCTCAATTAATCATAGCAAGAAAACTGACTGAAAATTTTTCTCTACAAGTGGCACCTAGCTTCTCCTATTTTAATAATGTAGAAGGCTATTATGATGATGCTAAAGTAATTCAAGCCAAAACGAATAATGGACATTTAGCAGTGAGTGTAGCAGGTAAATATAAAATTACTGATGGCATGTCAATTATTGCTAATTATGATCAACCTATTACGCAACATCCAATGAATAATCCAAATCCCAATATTAGTATAGGGTTAGATATGAAAACTAGCGGACACGATTTTCAAATTTTCGTGGGTAATTATGGCTATATTTTACCACAGAATAATAATGTTTATAATCACAATGATTTTTCAAAAAGTCAATTTTTGATTGGATTTAATATTTCAAGGCTTTGGAATTTTTGATAGGGTTTAAACAGAATAGAGTAGTATAACCTAAAACACAAGCACCTGTCTTAGCTACTAAGGCGGGTGCTTTTAATATAGACCTATTCTATTGACCGACTATTATGACCAAACTCATATTTTCTAATGATTGGCATCATTTACCTCTTTATCAATTAAAAGAAACTTTGTATTCAATACAAACACAAAATCAATAAAAAATGAAAAAATTACCTTTTTTAATGCTTATTGTAATTTTCATTACAACTGCAAGTTTTACTCTATTTCAAACTAAGCCATGGAATGTTCCAGCAGATAAAGCAAAAGTTGCTAATGCAGTTAAATCAGATGCAGCTTCAGTAGCTGCAGGAAAAGTTTTATGGGGACAACATTGTGCCTCTTGTCATGGAAAATCCGGATTAGGGGATGGCAGTAAGGCTGCTCAACTAGAAACCACGCCTCCAGATTTTAGTAAAGCGCTAGTTCAAGGACAATCAGATGGCACTTTATTTTTTAAAACCTCTGAAGGTCGTGATGATATGCCAAGTTTTAAGAAAAAAATTCCAGATCAAGAAGACATTTGGAATTTGGTGAATTACATGCGCACATTTAAAAAATAGGAAATATTATAGTTTATGTCTGATACTAATTTAAATATGAAAGAAGAAAATAACAGAAGAAAATTAATTGCAGGACTGGGCGTTTTGAGTTTATTCCCCATTTTAAAATGGGGGTCTGCGTTTAAGAAAAAAGAGGTTATTAGTTGTGCTCCCGAAAGTAAAGTAAAAACGATTAAATTTTTAACTCAGGATGGAACACTTGTCGAGGTGGATGCTTCTAAAATTAAAGATAGTAAAGAAAAAATATCAAATCAACAATTACAAAGCTGGGTGAATAAAGAGTTGTAATTATAAATAGTTGAATCAAATGAGTCAAAATTCAAGAAGAGATTTTTTAACAAGCTCTTTAGTTGCTGGAGCTGCACTAGCGGGCTGTGCCACCAAAAATCCATTTACAGCCGAAGAAATACCAGATGTAAAACCTTCTGGAGAGATGGTGAAATTATTGTCGGTAGATGGTGAAATTATTGAGGTAGATAAAGCTTTTTTAAAGCCAGTTCCTGTATTACCTGCTTCTATGAATACCATAGAAAGAGAAGGAATTGCAGGGAAAAAATTTGCAATGGTGATTGATTTATCAAGATGTAAAAGTGTAAAAAAATGTCAAACAGCATGTAACCACATGCACCATATCCATCCAGGACAAAACTGGATTAAAGTATATCCTATGCAGGATGCAGAACATACTGCTCCTTACTGGCAGCCCACTACCTGTATGCATTGCGACGAACCTCCTTGTGTAAAAGTTTGCCCGGTGGATGCTACTTTTAAAAGAAAAGATGGCATAGTATTAATTGATAGTGATAGATGTATTGGTTGTCGTTTTTGTATGGCAGCTTGTCCTTATTCTACTAGAGTATTTAATTGGGAAGAGCCTAAAATTGAAAAAGCAATTGCAGATAAACCTTATTCATGTGAAACAAGTGTTCCACAAAAAGTAGGTACTGTAGGTAAATGTGATTTCTGTCCAGATATGGTAAGACAAGGCAACTTGCCACATTGTGTATCGGCTTGTCCAAATGGTGTTTTCTTTTTTGGAGACATATTAGAAGATACAGTTACTAATGGTTCAGAGACTTTCAGGTTTAGTGAACTAATTAAAGACAAAGCGGGTTATAGATTAATGGAAGATTTAGGCACTAAGCCAAGTGTTTATTATTTGCCACCAGTAAATAGAAATTTTCCTTTTGAAAATAAAGAACTCTCTGAAGAATCAAAAAAGGGATAAGCATTAATAATAAAATTATTCAAAGTGGATAAGTTAAAAGAAGATAAAATTATAGCAGATCTATTACCACAAAAATTTGGTAAGCTTGGACAAATTTGGGTAGCCAGTTTGATCGCTGTATGTGCACTTGGAGCTTTCGCTTATGGTCGTCAATTGTATTATGGATTAGAAGTAACTGCTATGAGAGACTATGTTTCATGGGGTATTTATATTTCTAATTTTGTTTTCTTTGTAGCAATAAGTTTAGTAGGGTCCTTAATTACAGCGGTATTAAGACTTACCAATGTAAAATGGAGTACACCTCTTACAAGAATTGCCGAAATAATAGCTGTATCG